>JAITJB010000068.1 GCA_031279155.1 Deltaproteobacteria bacterium
GATATACCCCCCAACATGCTTGCCATATATGTCCACCCGATATCCCCCCAACATGCTTGCCTTATATGTTCGCCCAATATGGCCCTTATGCACAAAGCTTTGACATCGATAAGGCCAGATCAGATTACATAATCAAAAACCAAAATATCGCTTTGAATATGCCCCTGGCCTCTCAATACAGATCTTCATAGCCCGTAGCCCATAATAAATCTTATATTTGTCCGGATGTGCCATGCCTAGTAAACTTAAATTTAAGGCTGTTATTCGTACTAAACCGGATAGGCTCCTACTTAAACGGTTAATATCTGACATACTCAGAGTAGGATTCTGTTGACGGGACTAAGGATGACTATCTCAGAGTTTACCTTAATTTGACGGAGTAAAAATTAAAGAAAAAATTTTAGTTGACAAGCCACAATTTTTCTTCTATCATGCGTCTTAATATGAGTCCAGGGGCGGGGCGGTATAACCTGCAATATTCTAAAATCTTTTGGTCTCGGCTAAATCCGCCTGGCTTATTCTAGATTTGCTCTGCTTCGCATCAAGCCGATTGGATTTCTAACAATCTCATCTGGTTTTTCTTAGCTCAGGTTCTGTGTTCTGGTAGCGGTCGAATACTTTTGTTGTTTTTTGATTAAGTCCTTTTTCTAGCGGCGCCTCAGGCGACATCATCAATACTTTCTCGGGCTTTTTGTGGCTGAAAACCGAAAAAGTAAAAAGAAAAAAATAAAGATGATTGTGCCAAAAAGGCCGCGCCCCTCACCGTAACTGGTCAAGCTACAGGCTCTTAGACCAGATCACCATTTAAAGGAGTGTTAAGATGTTCGACATTAGCAAAAACGTCAATCCCAAGGCTAACCCCAAGGCCTTCTTCGATGCCCGCACCTCGCAGCTTTTGGACAAGAGTTCTTTAGCCCGCAAAGCTGGCGTCTCGGCTTTGACCATCACCCGCTTGGAAACCGGTAAACCCGTTCTTCTAAGTAACATCAAAAAGGTCCTCTTGGCCCTGGGCTACACCGTGGCTGACCGCGACAAGTTCCTGATGTAGATAGAGTAACCGGCATAAAAAAACCAGAGTCGCGGGGGACATACGCCCGCAACTCTGGTTTTTTTTAGGCTTTTTTTGGAAAAATCAACCCGGGATCAAAGTTACAAACTCAAACTCGTACGAGGTGCTAAGCCTCAACCAACTGGCGTAACTGCCGCCTCCCTGGGAGACTAAGACGATGGTATGTCCCACCTCAAGTAAACCCTTATATCTAGGGAAAGAAAGGCGAAAAATAGAGGTCACCGGGGATTTTTGACCGGAATGGTTATTGCCGGAGAGCATGACGTCAATGCCGCCCATGGCCACGTGTCTTAAGCCAATGGGGCTATGGTGAATCAAAATTGTCGGCAGTTCGCGATTTCTCTTAATAGTCGGTAGCGTTTCTTCGATAGTCAATTCCTTCATCATGCGGGCGCCGGGATCGTAGAGATCGCTAGGATCGCCATTCATGTATTCTAGGCCAATTAGCTGAATATCCTTAGTTTCCACCATACTGGAGCGCAGAAAGGTAATACCGGCTCTATTTAAAAGAGAAATTAGCCGATCGGTATCTATATCAAATTCGTGGTTCCCGGTGGTAAAGTACTGCTCAGCTTGAACCTCCTGAAACATGTCAAAGAGCTCTTCTTTTAAGGCGATGTTTGAGTTAGCTATATCACCATTATAAATGACGATATCAGGATTTCGACTTTCAACCTCCTCTAGGACCTTAGCCAGAAAAGCTTCGCCCCGGAAGGCCCCTAAGTTGAGATCGACGAAGTGGAAGATCTTAACCTCTGAAGTTAGGCCTGGCACCGGAATTACGTACTCTTTAACGATAAATTTCTGGGTCTGGAAAAATTGGTAGACCGTTAGGCCCAGACAGAGAACTAGGCCAAAAACAATAATACCACGGGCCGGAATAAGAAGAAATTTTTTACTGACAACTGAAAAGAAATGGGTCAGCAGGAGATAGAGGAAGACGTAGATATAGAAAATCCATAGTAGGGCTAAAGTTACGTAAAATACTGATATAAAAGAATTTTGAGAAGCGTATAAACCATTTTCCAAGGCAATCAAGTAAAAAACTATCATACATAGCCCAATTATCTGAGCTATCAAAACCATCCGGTTACGGTTGGCGCCTAACAGTTTGTTAATTCGCCAAGGCACGTAGCAGACGCAAACGACCACCAGGCAAAGACCTAAAATTTTAAGAAATAAACCCAGGCTCATAGGTCATCTCCTTAATTAGGGGGCCGGTTAACGGTAAAACGCTTAGGTCCGACCCTACCTTAGCGCCGGCCAAAACCCGACGCTGGATGAGAGAACACCACAAGGCTGAAAACCACTCAAAAAAGAGTGGAGATTAAATAAAACTAGTGATTACCAGGCTTTTAATCATGTAAACTAACAAACGTTCATATTGCTAGAAAAGACAAAAAACCGCCCCGGGCTCACTGACCCGCCCCAAGGAGATCTAAGACGAAAACTTAAACTGATTTTTCCTGAGCCTTTTGTTGACACCACTAGAATTTAACCAATTAAGCATGATTATTAAAATTACCAAAAACTATGCTTCTTTACGTCTAGATCTCGTGGCGCCCAATTTAGGTAACTGTATCCTGCTCTCCTCCGCGCCGGCAGCCGGGACCGGCTAAATCCGTCTGATTTGGGGTTTCTTACCATTTTGTCTTAAAAGCATTTGCACAAAAATGTGCTTTTCACTAAACTACCCGGATTATAGAGGAAAAAAAACTTTTTGTCAACAGTTTCTGGAGTTCAAAGATTTTACGGAAAACACATTTCTTATCGGGGTAATAACAAAATCTCTCTTCTTTAAAGATAAAAACTACATCCAAAAGGGTAGAAATTATAGCGTCAAAACCCCGAGTCTTTTTTTGAGATTACACTACCTAAATGAACCTAGCAAGAACTCGCGAGTAAGAACTTACGAGCCAAACTTGTGAGCCGAAATTAGCCCCAAAAATTTTTCAAAAATCTCCTAGATCTTAGCCGCATATTATTTGGTTATTTATCAGAAAATACTGGGCTTTCTTGGTTGGTACTCTATACCATTACCAAAATTCTCTCTTTTTGACTATATCACAAATTCCTATAAAAAGCCATAACCTCTTCGGCCCTAGCCTACGATATTGTCAGGTTGGGATCGAAAAAGTATAATATTAAAAGATGACCACTCGCCGGACTATGTTTCCCGGTTCGGTCCGACCGCCTCCCCAACGGTCGCGACCCTGGCTTACCGCACTCGGGGTGATTAGGACCTTTGAAACCATGCCATTACCAACGCCTGCCCTCTCTCCCCTTCGAGAAGGCGAAGACCGCTTGCCTCCCCTCTGGACCCTGACCTTTCTGACATTTCTGTCTATAAATTTCTGTATATTTTTGGGCTTTGACATGCTTTTGCCCACTTTGTCGCTTTACCTCGATCACCAGGGCTGCGGCAAAGAGCAGATTGGGCTCATCTTTGCCTCTTTTACGGTTTCCGCCGTAACTATGAGGCTGACGGCGGCCCGCTTAAGCCGCCGCTTCGGGGCCACGACCGTCTTAAGGTACGGACTGAGCATCTGCTTTGTCGGAACTTTTATGTTCTTTCTGATCCCTCACCCCTTCTTCTACGCTACGGCTAGGCTCTTACACGGGGCTGGTTTTGGGCTCACCTCAACTTTAATGGTCTCCATGGCCGCTCAAGTTATCCCGCCCCAACGAATAGGTGAGGGCTTAGGCTACCTAGGCTTAGGCGCAACCGTGGCCTTAGCCATAGGCCCCTTGGTCGGTCTTAAGCTGGCTACCGATTATGGCTACAAACTTATGTTTACGACCATCGCCTTATGCTACGTGGCCGCAACCTTTGTTAGCCTTACTCTCCCCAAGCTTAGACTCGCCTCTGACTCTAAAAAAGACGCCTTTAGTTTAAAAGATTTTCTGGTGGTTAAAGCTTTCCCGCCGGCCTCGTTAATCATGCTCTACGGCGCGGCGGCCTGCGCCGTGACCTCGTATCTGGCCATTTACTGCCAAGAGCTCGGGCTTCCCAGCGCCGCCGGTTTTTTTGTCATTTCCACCATTGGAACTCTCACGGCCCGCCTGACCAGCGGCCGGGTCTACGACCGCTATGGCCATTTTACGGTTATCCCGCCGTCTATATTACTATTGGTCCTATCGGTTCTATCAATCGTGTTATTGCCCCATCCGGCGACCTTGTATATCTCAGCTGTCGTCTACGGCTTGGGCATGGGGTCGCTTTTCCCGTCTATTCAAGCTTTAACGCTATCGTCGGTTCCGCCAGAAAACCGCACCATCCCCACGGCCATCTTCTTTAACGCCTTTGATATCGGTATCGGCACAGGCACGCTTTTGATGGGTTTATTAGCCGGCCACTTTGGCACCTTTGCCGTGGTCTACTTAGCCGCCCCCTGCTTTATGCTTACCTTATTTGCTCTCTACCTCTATTATTACTTAGGGCGACCCGCCGGGCCCTTTACCCCGGTCAGGAAGCGCCGTTGAGAGAGCCCTATAACATGGTCCTTAAAGCCTGGCCAGAGCCCAATAACCAAAAGCTCTGCCTAGACTTTCAGGGCCTTCTAGTCAGCGGGGTTAAGCCTGGCCGCCAAGTGGCCAAAGGCCAACTCCTAGCTAAGGCCAGTTTAGTTAGGCATAGCGATACCCACTCTCCCGTAAGCGGCAGATTAATTAAGGTTTTAAGCCAACAGGTAACTATAGAAGCCGGACCAGACTCTGGCGGCCTACCTCCCAGCCCCCTACCGCTGACCGGGCTCTTTGGCTTTGAGCTGGCCAAAGCCCTGCGCAGTTTAGGCGTGCCAACGCCGCGCCCCCCTGGTCAGGGCCAGCCGGCCCTTCTGACGGCTTTGGTTTCTGAGCCCGGCTTAGAGACCGGGGCCGCCCTCTGGAACGATCAGCGGACCACCCTAACCGCCGGGGCCGACATTTTAGCTCGCCTCTGGCCAGAAACCCAATTGTGGGAGGTCCTGCCGCGCGGGCTTGAGCCCCTAGGGGCCTCGCGGGTCATCATTAATTCCGACCGCTATCCCTTAACTCACCCCATTTTTTTAAAAAAATCAATTTTAGGCCTCTATGATCCCAAGGCCAGCGGCGTGGTTGAGCCTAGGATCTTGTGGGCCATGGGGTTTGTAGCCAGGGGCGGCATGCCCTTAACTCACCTCCCGGTCACCATTCAGAGATCCCACTACTTAGCGCCCTTGGGTTTAAGGCTCTCTGACGCCTTAGAAGGCGTAAACTTAAGCCCCCAAAAAGGCGACGCCGTGGTCATTGGGGGCTTAATAACCGGTCGCCCGGCCTCAAATTTGTCCTCTGGCTTAGGCTGGTCTAGCCCGGCCCTCCACCTAATCCGCGCTCGCCATCTGCCGCCATCGCCCGAGCCCTGCCGCCGCTGCCTAAGGTGCCGGTTAGCCTGCCCCCTAGATTTACCCATCGATCTTTTGGGAGCCCTTTCGATGGACCAGTGGCCTAAAGCCTCCATAAGCGCTCCAGAGCTTCTATCAGGTTGCCCGGCCTGCGGCGCCTGCGCCCTGGCCTGCCCAGCGGCCAGGCCTCTTTTGGCTATAGTTTTGTCCGCCCAAACCCTTAGGCAAGGCTTTTAAAATGGCCCGGTTTATCCCCACCATAAGGCCCGGGCCCTTTGTTAGATCAATTAATATACATCAAGATCTCATTTTAAGCTTGGCCATAGTACCTTATTTAGTTTACCTATCGCGCCATGGTCAATTTTATTGGTTGGCCGCTCCTCTTTCGGCTCTTTTGGTCCGCCTCCTAACTGGCCCATCTCGCCGTTGGGGCTGGCTCTACGGCTCTCTTTACGCTATCCCCATCATAAACCCTGGTAGTAGTATTTATTTTCAGTTTTGGCCGATGGCCATCTCGGCTTTTATCGGGGCCGGACTTATGGCCGCTCTAGCCGTGCGCCTTAAACCCTCGCTTACGCCCTTTATCCCCGGGGCCTTAGCCGGCCTATTAATTGAGCTAATAATAGATCTAAAACTTAGCGAAAATATCTTCGAGCCTCTTTTTTTAATTTTTTCTTTTGTAATTTTAGTAGCTTACCTGCGCCCTAAGATATTGAGCCTCTCTATCCCTCTAATTGTTTGGATCTCTTGCGGTTTAATTTCTTGGTTTATGGGATTTTTTAGGCCTAGCTTTTTAAGTCTTTCCTTAGTCTTAATCCATCTCTCTAGCCGGGTCATTTTGCCGGGCCCTAAGAAATATGCTTCTATCGCACTTTGCGGCCTCATTTTAGCCTTATTGGGAGCTTTGCCAGCTTTCTGGCCGCCATCTATCCCCATGGTCCTTTTGGTCATTTTAGCCATAGAAATAATTATCTTTAGCCGCCAACCTAAATTTATCAAAGCCTTACCAGACAGAGCTAAGTTAGGTACCAGGCTAGATATTAAACTAGATACCAGGCTAGACATTACGCCAAACGTTACGCCAGACCCTTCCATGGTCGCCGTCCGACTGTGCGCTAGACCGCCCAAAGAAGTTCAAAAAATAACCAACTACCAGACGCCTTCCATCTGCCGCACTCTAGCCTTCTTAGGCGACGGCCCCTGGGCCTGCTCTAAGGCCTGCTTAGGTTTAGGCGACTGCATAAGAGCTTGCCCCTTTGGGGCCATTAGCCGGGCTCAGGGGGCCAACCCTGATGACCCGCCCCTTATCGATCCCGCCAAATGCTGCGGCTGCGGGGCCTGCCAAGCGGCTTGCCCGAGGTCGCTTATGGTCCTAAGACCCACTCAAGCGCCTTCGGTCGTAAAATGCCGGGGCACAGCCCGGATGAAGGCTATGGACCGCTTGTGCCCCAAGGGCTGCCTAGGCTGCGGTAAATGCCGCAAGGCCTGTCCAGCCGGGGCCGTTGGGCGGCCAGGACCTGCCGCCCCACCGGTCGTAGACTTTAAACTGTGCCAAGCGGCCCTCAGCTACTGTAACCTCTCTTGCCGCCTGGCCTGCCCGCGAGGACTACCTAATCGACCTTAGAAGATTCATTAGATTTCCATTTTTGCCGCCCATTAGCCCCCCCTGGTTTATCAAGCGATCCCTAAACTTAGCTATGAGACGCCCTAATAAATTTTAGCTTTCGCAATGGTTTTAGGCGCCAAAAAACTTACCCACTTTTTAGGCCCACTAAGAAAGGCCGAAAAAATGTCTTTGACCGATGCTCTGGAAGCGGCAAAAATTAACGAACTCGCAAGGCTCGTCCATAAGATAGCAAGGCTTGACGGCATCTTCGATGGCAATTTGGAGACATTTAGGTTTTGGCAAAGCCTCCAATGTAGGGCGCCAAAACGTCGCCTTAAAGGCTCCCAAACCCCTAACCATACCCCTAAACTCACCGTCCGCATCGAACATTGGCCAGGGCCTGGCAAATTAAGAAGATGCCATTGACCGCAAATAATGTATCATTTACCTCTAGCGTGAACGCTGTCTAAAACTCACCAAAAGCCAATACGCTCAAAAGACGGAACAAGTCGCCTACCAAATGTATTTGGCTTTCTTGGAAAAGGATATTGGTAAGGAATTTAAGGACAAATTAGAGGACGGGCTTCAGAGACTCTCTCGATGTTGGGATTACCTATCAAAGTCCAGAAATATCGCAGAGAATCCCTCATTGAACAGCTCTGATGCTAGGGCCTAGAAGATCGAACATAACAAACTGGCAGAGGTGTTGGTTGAATACTTCACCGCAAACGGGCTCACCTTCAGTAGCCGTAGCGCTCCTAAGGTTCTCGATTGGGCCTTTAACTACAAAGAGCTAGACACCTTAGCGGATAAAATCTGCGCCGAACTCAAACAAGTTAAACGTGACGCTCTTGTGTCCATAGCCTAGTACGAGTCTTACCTAAATACCGCCAGCTCTTCCATCGATAAATCCTGACCAGACTAGGGCCCACCAATAAGCTCCGCAGCTGCTCAGCGAAACTAAATATAGACCTGCGGCTTAAACCGTTTAAGCCGCAGGTCTATAGGTCCCGGCCAGATGGGGAAATTTTGAACCCCTTCCCCGGAAAACTTGCACTAGCGGATAGGATAAAGTTATCAGAACCTAAGCCTAGGGAAAAACGGCGCCTTAGGTCCCTCTAGCCTTTTCTGAGACTGCCATAATCGGGGAGGCACGAAAAGCCGAAATGAGAGGTTTAATCAGGTTTAGGTTACTATCTAAGCTTAAAGAGGTGCGTTACCTTAAATATGGCCGTAAAAATGATGTCCCAGCCAGTACAATGGGTACAATGACCAAGAGTATACTGATGCCTTTTGGGAGGGAAACCTAGTCGCTCAGAATCCTAGTTATACAGCGCCCAGAGAAGATTCACTCATAAAAAAAGCTAAAGAATTTCTTTTTTTAATTCTTGAATTCTATCCTCGCTCAATTCAGAAAACTCCATTATTTTATCTATGGGCTTGCCAGCCTTAAGCATTTTTTTGG
>JAITJB010000091.1 GCA_031279155.1 Deltaproteobacteria bacterium
GGCCAGGTGGGCGTGGGTATGTCTTTGACAACGGTTTTGGCCCTGGTTAACCGCCATCGCGGTGAGGTCAACATAAACTCGCAAGTCGGCCAGGGAACGGTGGTGGAATTTTCCATCCACCTACAGCCCTTAGCCTAATGCCCGCTCTTTTGCTCCACGTCTGCTGCGCCCCCTGCGCGGTATTGCCCTTAACCGAGCTTCTTAGGCGATCTTTAGGAAGTCCGGGCTATTTTAATCCCATATACCCCTGGTTTTATAATCCCAACATTCAGCCCAAAGAAGAGTTTATCAGGCGCCGTGACGCTCTGGCCTTTCTTTGTAGCCAAATACCTCTCTTAGTCCCTGGGGCCGATATTGCGGTTGATTTTTCCCCGCCTTACGAGCCCCATGTTTTTTTAGAAACCGTAGCCAGTGAGCCTGATGGGGCGTTAGAGCCTAAGCGCTGCCAAATTTGCTACCGCTTAAGACTTAAGGCTGCGGCCATTGAAGCCCATAAGCGGGGCTTTGAGGCCTTTTCCACCACCTTACTTTACAGCCGAAGACAGAAGCACGATTTAATCTTGGCCGAAGGTCATCTGGCGGCTCAGGAGATCGGGGTAAAGTTCTATGATGAGGATTTTCGCCAAGGCTGGTCAAAGGGCGTTGAGCTAGGTAAAAAGCTCGGGCTCTACCGCCAGAGGTGGTGCGGCTGCGTCTACGGGGCCAGCTAACGACAAAAAGCTAAACAAAAGGAAATTTAGGGCAAAAAAAGCCCCCGGGATTCAGCTATTAACTAGTGACTAGCGTCTATTAGCTATTAACTATCGGCCAATAGTTATTGACTGTTAGCTGAATCCTAGGGGGCTTTGCGATCGAAATTAGGCTCCGGCTATTATTAGATAACTGGACCTAAAACATGGATATCAATTGAGCTAAAGTATTTAATAGTTTCGTTTTTGGTCATTTTGCCTGATAAAACCTCAAGGAGCAAGGCAAAGGCCTCTTCGCCGACCTGGTCGATACTCTTTTCACCGGTTAAAATTAGCCCAGCGTTTAAGTCCATGTCGTTTATCATGTTTTGGTAAGTTATGGGGTTTCCGCAGATCTTAATGACCGGCATGCTGGGAAAACCCTGGGGCGCGCCGCGCCCGGTGGAAAACATCATAAACTGGGCGCCGGTACAGGCCATGCCGGTTAGGATTTCCGGCTCCCGGCCAGGAGTATCTTTGATCCAAAGTCCTTTTTGATCGGTTACGACATCGGCGTAGTCTAAGACGCCTTGGATGGGCCTGGTGCCGGATTTGACGATAGCTCCTAGGGACTTTTCTTCGATAGATGATAGTCCACCCTCGATATTACCAGGCGTGGGCTGACCTTTGCGCATATCGCAGCCAATGGCTTTGGCTCGGTCTTCCATGTTTCGGACGATTTCTAAAATTTTGTCCCCGACCGTAGGGTTAATGGCCCTCTTGGCTAATATGTGTTCAGCCCCGATAAATTCCGTGGTTTCCCCAAAGACGACTGTGCCGCCTAAATCGACAATTTTATCGGCCACGTAGCCGATGACGCAGTTGGAGGCCATGCCGCTGGTGGCGTCTGAGGCCCCGCATTTAATGGACATGACGACCTTTGAGATGTCAGCCGGCTCTCTTTGGAGGCCAGAGATGGCCATAGACAACTTTTGAGCCGCATCTATGCCGGCGGCGATAGCCTTACTAGTTCCACCAAGCTCTTGGATATGGATGATTTCTACTGGTTTTCCGGTCTTAGCCACCGTCTCAACTAAGCGAGCGTGGTCAGTGCCCTCGCAGCCGAGGCTGACTACCAAAACCGCCCCGACATTGGGGCTCTGGCCTAAGCTACAGAGGGTATTGGTGACCCTATCTAGGTCAGGCGGCAGTTGACAGCAGCCCTGGTGATGGAAAAAACCAGCTGTTCCTTGGACTTGCATGGCGATAGCCTGGGCGACGTCATTGGCGCAGATAACGCTCGGCATGATAGCTACAACGTTTCTAGCCCCTACTTGCCCATCTGGCCTTATGTAACCCATAAATTTCATTAGTATTCTCCTGTGCTACAGATCGCCGCGGCCGCGCATGCTGTCTAGGTTGTGAACATGGACATACTCGCCCTTTTTGATGGCTTTACTGGCCGCGCCAATGGACTCGCCGTACTTTAGGATCTGGGCGCCAGGCGCGATGTCAGAGAGGGCAATTTTGTGTCCGTAAGGGATGTTGCCGATGACCTTGAGCATTTCGCTTTGACCTTTTTTGTCCACTACCTCAATCTGTGAGCCGTCCGAGGTGTTTTGGGCAAAAATGGTGGCGACATTGTCATTGTCATTTACTTTAATGGCCAAATTTCGATCCATTTATCACTCCTTAATAGTAATTTTACCTCTTAAATTAAGAGGCAATACTGGAAAGTTTGACGGGCATTTTTTGACAATTATAGCTGTTTGCCCGTGTTATTGTCAAATGGATCGAGGAATAAAAAAAAATCAAGTCTCCTTGATTTTAGATAATAAAATCCGGATATTACTTGACGTTAGCTAAAAAATGGCCAGGCGGCCAGATTTTGTAAATAAATTTTAAAATTTATATAGAGATAAAAAAATAAAAAGTTATAGGCTATAAATATCTAATTGCTTAATCAAACGTAAAAAATTTATTAAACGGTCGTTAATAAGGCCATCATCAGGTATGCCGGCCTCTCTCTGAAATTGTTGCAGGCCTTTGACCGTCTTTAGGCCGTAGAGGCCATCGATGGGCCCGGGATCGTAGCCGAGACTGGTCAGAAGCTCTTGGACTTCGGTGACCATGGCCGGAGTCAGCGGGCGGCTTGGGGGATTATTAGACTTAAAGCGATGAATGTAGCCGGAATGCCTAAAGATTTCTAAAATAATACCCACGCTGTAAGGACTTAGATCGACAATAGCCATATCGAAATTGTTGTCGTTATATTGAAAGTCTAGACAGCGGCTCTGGCAATCGTCAAAGAGGGCTTTGACTCCGGCTGGATCCGATGGGGCGATAAATACGGTCATGGCTTTTAGCTGAATCCAACCCTGGACGCACCAGCGGATCTCTCTTAAGGACAAAAACTGTTTATAGCCCATAGGCGGTAGCGAGATATCCAAGCCGGAGTTTCTTAAAACCTCCGGCAGGCCCAGGCTGTTGGGGATGGGGGCTTTTTTAGTGTTGGCGTATGGCGGATAAATGGTATTAGTTACTCTCGGTTTATCAGAAAAGATAGAAAAATTAATAATAGGAAATAAAAGAAACGTGATAAAGATGATAGATACTATAAATAGAAGCCAAAATAAGAAATGGTCTTCTTTGGCGGTTTTCGTCTCGCCCTTCTTGTAGGGCGCGTTCTCGGGCGACACGCCCTTGGTCGCCTCACTTTTGGGCTCGGCTTTTGGTAAGGGCGGTTTTTTTGGGACCGCAACCTTGGGAGCCTCTGAAGTTTCAGGCTTTTTGAGGCTGACGGTCTTCTGTGTCTTCTCCAGACTGATATTTGGCTTGGTGGCTAGAGCGGCTAAGCCAGCAAAACCAGTCTTTTGATTTTTATCATTATTGGGCACAAAAAGCTACCATTTCCCAAAACATTACAATAAGTACTTATTTACGATGTCTATTGACCGAACCGGCTATGGCTAAAATTATAACATAGAAAATCCCTGCCGGGACTAAGCCGCCGCCAAAAGCGGCGGCCAATTCACCCATGTAATACCAATTTTTAACAGAATCAGAAAAGCCTTCAGGGGCCATTTGTATAGGGTATGCGTTAATTGCAATGATCATACCTATAATTTGACAGATAAGAAAAGTCCCGCATCCAGGCTTCCACTCTTTTTTTTCTGGCGTTTCTGGGCTAGTGGCCATAATTTTTCTCCCGTTAAAGTTAGGGCTAGTTGGCTTAAAAATTTAAACCAACCCTTTTATCCGTTTAACAGGAGCAAAATACGATCTTAGGCCAGAGTCTTTTTTTTGTCGGTTTTTTTACCTCAAAAATCCGGGGCTTTTGATTTCTCCTTTTGACCTTTAACCCGGGCTTGTTTTTTGGTATGATATTTATTGACTAGACTAAGATATATTGTTCTATTTTAACAGTATTTTTTAGTGTAGGTAGATTATATATAGACTGTATGTAGACTGTATTTAGTATTTTGAGCCATATCACTTGAAAATGAATCATTGACGATTTAACCAAAAACCAATCTCTGAGAGAATTGGCCATAGTCCGCCACAAACGGCAAGTTGGAGTTAAGCATATGCGTAAGCTATTGGCTTTGGCGACTTTGAGCATTTTAATGGCCTTTTTTGGCGCCTCTATCCTATTGGCCTCAAATCCGTCAGATGATTCCACGGCTACTAGCTCGGAAGCTCAGACGACCGATGATGGGGCCGGCGAGCCTCAAAATGATCCAGCTTCAGTAACAAGCGACCAATCCATCAATGCCGAAGATCAATTGTGGCGCGATAGAGCCGCCGATTTAATCGGGCTAGCCAGCGAGGCTGACGCTGTCTTGGCCGAAGCTAAGCGCAACGCCGACGCCTTTGATAAGCAGCTTAATACCATCCAAAACCAATTCGCTCATCTCCAGAGGATTTTTGGCATTTCCAGCGGCCATCCCGGCGAACAAGAGGTCATAATCGGCCAGATGCAGGCCTTAAGGCGGCAGCTGGACTTAGAAGCCGAGCCCTTAGAAAATTCCTTAACCGAGCTCAATCAGAGGCTAAGCGAGGTGGTGTCCATTCAAAAATCCATGGATGGCCAAGACACTGCTGACGCAAGTAACCTGGTTTTATCTTATAAAAATAACCTCCAACTCGCTCGCAGTCAGATGGAGACCGCTCGTGACGGCTTGGAAGCCATTTTAAATCCCGGACAGGCCGCCCTTAAAAGTATCGAGGACTCCATTACCGCCATTGAAAATGACGTCCCAAAGACCTGGCACGATTACTATTTTTCCGGCGGTGGGGCTAGCGGCCTGGCTAGGACCCATCAAGATCTTTTCAAGTGGGCGTCATCCTTTAAATCAAGGGCCATGTTCTATTATCCTCAGTCGTCAGCTGACTGGTTGGGGGCCTTAACCCGTTTCTTGGTGACAATCTTTATCATGACCGTAGCCGGCTATCTGATTTTAATCGGTAGATCTACGCTGCCGCCTAAGTGGGGCCCGATCTTAGCCGGGGTCATCAAGGGGCCCTGGGTGTGGATGGCCATAGGCTTATCTCTGATGGCCGCCTCGAGCTCTAGCTTTGGGGGCAGCTATGTTGTCTTTAAGCTCCCAGGCATACTCATCTTAGTTAAGGGGCTAGCCACTTTAAGCTGGCGCCTCAGGCAGGCCTCTAACCCGGCCATAGCCAAACTCAGCTCGCCTTTGGATAGGCTATTAAAACCTGCGGCCATAGGCGTGACCTTGCTCTTCATCGATATCCCGGTTGGGGTCGTCTCGGTATTGTGGGTTTTTACCCTTATTGTCTAT
>JAITJB010000101.1 GCA_031279155.1 Deltaproteobacteria bacterium
GGGTTAGCTGAAGCAACTTTAGATCTTCCAGAGTATAGCGGTAGAGCCAGGCTTACGGTCGTAGCCGGTAGCTTAGATAAATTTGGGCTAAATTCTAAGAGCATTTTGGTTAGTCGCGATCTGACGGTGGAAGCTACCTTGCCTCTGGCCCTGGCCCCTGGGGATAGTTTTTTAGCTATTGTTAAGATTTTTACCGATAAACTAGCTCAAGTTTCGCCAGAGGCGTCTATCTCTTTTGAAACCGAAGGCCCGCTTACGGTAATTAAAGCCGAAGATGAAAACGGAGCAATCGATCCAGCCTCATATCACCCTCAAATTTCCGCCAACCAAAGTAAGACAGTAAAGCTTTGGCTAACCGGGAGGCCAAAAACCACTAAAGACTCAAGCGTTGGTCAGGCCTCTTTAGTGGTTAAGGTTAACGGTATCGCCCAGCCCTTTGTCCAAAAGACCCACACGGTTGTAAGGCCGCCTTTTCCAAGAATTACCCGATCAATTGGCGGGAGGTTAGACGCTACCGGGAGCTTAACGTTTGATTTAGAAGGATTTTTAGTAGGTACCGCTAAGAGCTACTTTAGCTTATCTTCTGGCCCCTCCGCTGAACTTGGCCGGGCCGTAAGTTACTTAATGGAATACCCTTACGGCTGCTTAGAGCAGACCATTTCTCAAGCTTGGGTCCATTTGGCGGCCTTAGATTTAGGCGAATTTATTAGTAGCTTTGATACTATCGCGCCTGAGATAGCCCTTTCCGGGGCCCTAGCCCGGATAGCCACCATGCAGACCTTTCAGGGCGGCTATTCGACCTGGCCTCGGGGAAATGTCCCCTATGAATGGGGTTCGGTCTACGCGGCCCATTTTCTAACCCACGCCTCAGAGCGCATGGAGCTCCCCAAGGGGACCTTAGATGACGCCTTAGAGTACGCTGAAAGCTTATTAAATTCCAATATACATAACTTTAATAATGACGTCTACGGCATGTCGACTAAGGCCTACGCTCTTTTTGTCTTAGCTTTAAACGGCCGGTATGAGAGCGGTTGGATAAACTCTCTAAAAGATCGCCCCCAATACTTAAACGCCTCAGCTAGGATCTTTTTGGCCGGCGCCGAAGCCTTGCGCGACCGCAATCCTACGGCCTTAGAAAGGCTTGAGCGGGAATTAGACGCCGAATTGCCAGAAGCGTTCGGCATGCCCGATAGCCAGGCTAGGGATTTGAGTTTGCGGCTCTTAGCCTGGACCTATGTCGATCCCCTTAGTCCTAAAACAGCTGAGCTGGCCGGACTTCTGGCTTCTGACGGCCGAGCCGACCGCTGGCGAAACACCCAGGAAAATGGCCTAGCCGTTTTGGCTCTAAGCTCTTTTCTAACTAAATCGGCTGCCGGCTTACCTTATCACGCTGAGGTCAGCGATTTTCAAGGTACGGTCTTAGCCGAAGGAACGCATTTGGCGCCAATATCCTTAGGAAACAAGACCTTAGGGGCTATAAATAATCAGCCCCTTAGGGTTAAATTATCCGGTGATGGAAAGCCTTGGTATAACATGACCGTAACCGGTGTGCCTTTAAGTTCACCTGAGCCGGTACAAGAAGGGCTGAAAGTTAAGCGGGCCTGGCAGGTCCCCGGGCCCGACGGCCCCATTTGGGTAGACCCGGTCGATCCAAAAAATTCAGGCTTAGTTATCTCTAAATCTAATGGAGATCAAAACGAACGGTCCCAAGATGCTGGGGCCCAAAACGGTAAGTCCCAAGAAGCTGGCTCCCAAAACGATGGCTTAATAGAAACGAGTCAGACGCCAACGATCACTATCGAACGCGGATCTCTAGTTAAGGTTGAGCTAACCATAGATGCCGAAAATCCCTTAGAAAACGTGGTTATCGCTGAGCTCTTACCAGGCGGGCTAGAGGTGGTTTCGGCCTCTGAGACTAAGGACGACCTTTATGATGACGAAAGCAAAGGCGATGATTACGACGACTATGACGACCAGCCGTCAAGCCAGGCCTCTTACATCCGTTTAGAGCCGCGCGAAGATCGAGTCATTGTCATTATCGATTATCTCTCTGGCCAGAAAACCGTAAACTTCGAGTTGAGGGCCGTAACTTCCGGGCTTTTCGTCATCCCGCCGACCACGGCTGAGGCCATGTATGAACCGCAAAAACGAGCCATACTATCTGAGGGGCTTTTGGAGATTATAGAGAAGTAAGATTTAAGGCTAGACTAAATTTTCTGGAGACGAAAGTATTCTAGAAAGCTTTGTATCCAAAAACTTCGGTAGGAGGCGGCCATAAACTGTCTCAGATACGACCTTTCGGAGCTACGAACTGTCGCAGCGATGAGCCAAGGTGCGTAATGGTCAGTCTTTTTCCCAGATTAAGCTTAAGAAAAATGCCCGGCCTGGCATATAGTCGCCGTCAGAGGTGTCGTAATAGCGGTTGAAGGCGTTTTTTACGGTAAGCTTAAGTTTAAGAGATCCAGGGTTTCCAAAGTCGTAGATCTCTTTGATGGCCGCCATATCCCAAATCATTACCCCGCCAGTGCGAGTCGATGGGGTCTGATTTGTGTAGCTTCCGGCCACATTGATGGCCCCCAAATATGAGCCGTCAATGGTTAGCTTTAAGCCCCACTTGGGGTTAGCCAAAGAGATCCCAATACCAAGACTATTTTTGGCTACATCGGGCAAGATTAAGCCGTCGCGGCTTCGAAAGCGCAAAAGGTGGGTCAGGTTTAGGTAGGGCGTAATAGAATACTTGTAATCGGTTACGCCGGATAAATCCCAAGCGGCTTTAAATTCTAAGCCATCTATGATGGCTTCATCGACGTTTAAGTACTGGCTGACAGCCGGGGAATTTGAGATGCGCCTAAAACTTATGAGGTTTTTGTAATCGGTGTGAAAGTAGCTAAAACTAGCCGAAAGGCTAGGTAAGTTAAGATCTAAGCCCAAATCCCAATTGCGGCTCTCTTCGGGCTTAATAGACAGATCGCCTAAAAATAGCGTAGATCCCATATAGTAGTTACCGGCTAGTTGCCTTGGGGTAGGGACCTTATAAGCCGTAGCGTAATTTAAACGTATTTTTAATTCTTCCAATGGGCTCCAAGCAATGCCAACAGAGGGTAGTAGACGATTAAAATCCCTCTGGCTGGTCGTTCTCGTTTGCGGTGTGGCCCCTAGTTGACCTTTAAAATTATCGACATTGACCTGGTAAGAATCCTGCCGAAGCCCTAGGGAAATCACCAGATCTTCCTTTGATAGCGGGCGGATCTTTCCTAGGAAAAAAAAGCCTAAATTTTGATACTGACTCTGGCCCAAGGTTAAGGGCGAGGTGGTAGTTTTGGCTTGCTCTTGAGAAAAATCATAGCTTAAAAAGTCAAAACCTAATACCGTAGATATTTGGCCGAAAGTTAAGGCCAATTGGCCTTGCCCGCCCTGAAACTTATTGACCGTCTCAGCTCCGGTGTAAGATGGGCCTGTGCGCCCTGAAAGAGATGGATGCCTAATTAAGGCGTAGCTAGTTTCCCCGCCAAAATACCTGGCCATAAGGTTTAGGTGTTTAAAATTTCCCTCGTATAAGATCTCGTGGGAGTACATAGCCTTATCTTGGTACTGGACGTAGCTGGCCAAACTTGAGTCTGAGGCCCCGATTAGTCCGCCCATGGCCGTTAGATCTGCGCCTCTTATGGTTACAGATATCCGGTGATCTAAAACCGGTCTAAAACCCACGCGGAAGAAGTAATTGGTTCGGCCGCCTAAGCGGCTGTGAGGATAGAGGTGGTTTTTGGCGTCGCGGTAATCGCCTTCCCGGTTAAAGGAAGCCCCCAAAGCCAGATCTATTGAGTTGCGCTTACCTGAAGCCACGAGAGAGTATCTTTGGTGGCCAAAGCTGCCTACACTTGCCTCTAACCTATAGCGGGGATCATTTTGGCCTTCGATGGTGATGATATTTATGACCCCGCCCATGGCCGCCGAGCCGTACTGGACGGCTCCAGGGCCGCGTATAACCTCAACGCGGCTAATGGTCTGAGGATCGACAAATGAAAGTGAATCGCTACCTGAACGACGACCGTCCACCAAAACCAAGATGTCGGTGTTAATGTCTGTGCCGAAGGCCGAAGTCGATAAGCCGCGTATGGTTATGGTGTCGTCACCATAGTTGGCCCCTCGGTCGCTTCTACGCTGAAAGCCCAAGCGGGTCAGATAATCAGCTAAGCCGGTGGCGCCTGATTGGCGGATGTCCTCGCCTTCGATAATCTCTACGCTTCTAGTAACCTCGCTAAAAGCTTCGGGGATGCGGCTCTCGGTAATGATGATCGGACTTAAGGCCGAACGGGCTTGGATTTGGTTTTGGGCTTGGATTTGAACCTGTTCTTGGGCTTGAACTTGTTCTTGGGCTTGGGCTTGGACCTGTTCTTGGGCTTGGACTTGTTCGCGGTATTGGGCGGCCAATGATGGGGTAAAAACCCCCTGAAGGCTAAAAATCAGTAAGGTGGCAATGGCGGCTGTAAGCCCTGAGAGCCCTGAGAGCTTTGAGGGTATTGAGATTCTTGAGAGGCCTGAGATTCCTAAGAGTCCTGAGAGCCCTTGGGGCCAAACAAAAGCTAAACTTAAAACCCTAAGGGTTTTGTCAAAAACAGGACGTGGCGGCAGTAGCTTAAAGCCCATGAAGATCCTTTCGGTCAGGGTGGACAATTTTATCAATTCTAGCAATTCTACCATTTCTAGCAAGAGATGCCTTTTTAGGTTTTTAGGGTTTGTAGGGTTTGTAAGGTCTTTAGGGTTATGCTACTGGCAGGAAGCGGCGGCAGGTCGAAGTTAGCGGCTCATTGGCCTTTGATCTGTTTGGAGAGGAGCTCAAGACCTTCTAGGAGGCTGGGCGTGGGTCTGGAGATGAGTTCTTCGGGCACGCGGTAAACCCGGTCGTTTTGAAAGGCTGGTAGAACCCGGAAAATACTGCGATCTTTAATTTGATCTAAGGTTATGGGGTTCATGGGGCCTTCTTGGGAGATAAAAATATCGACCTCTTGGGCCTTTTCCAGTAACCTCTCCGGGCCGTAGTCAGCCACGATTAGCCCTGGTCTGGCCGGCTGGGCGTCACTAGCCACGTTTTGGCCGCCAGCTAAGGTTATTAGCCATATGGGGATGGAATCCGGGGTAAAGGTTTTGACCTCCTTGTGGATGGACTCTAAAAATACACCCGGTTTATCGCTTTGATCAAGACTATTGAGGCTGTTGTATTTTGCTACCGCCTCTTGAAAATCTTGGATCATCTTTTCGGCTTCTTTTGTTCGGTTGGCGATTTGGCCGATTTCCCGCCAAAAATCTGCCAGCTCCGAAGCCTTGGTGCACTGCTTGGTCCAAAGCTTTATGCCGTTTTTTTCCAGAAAATCAAATAAGGCCGGCTTGGTGGCCAGGTGTTGGGGCCTTAAGAGTACGTAATCAGGGGAAGCGGCCAAGAATTTTTCCACGTCGTCGTGGATAGAAAAGGTCGGCGGCCTTGTCCAGCCGACAGTCTCAGGGCCATCGTAAGTCTCCTGGCGGGATATGCCCACAAGGTTGTCGCGGGCCCCTAGGCGAAGTAGTATTTCGGTGTCAGCCGCGTAGAGGCTAATGATCTTCGGCCCGTCAGCTGCGGCTTGGGCGGGCGTGTTGGGTGAGGCTAGGGTTATTAATAAAGATAAGACAGCCAAAAAAATGGTTGTCGCGATTTTTTTGGATTTTTTGATTGAGAGCTTGGGGCAGGGCATGGTATTTTCCATAGTTTTTTCCATAGTTTCTTCCATGGCTTCTTCCATGGTTTTTTCCATAAAAAAAGTCCCGGTCAAAATTTGAGGATTACTCCTGTCATTATGACCGGGACTAAATGGTTTATTTGCTTTCGTCTTTAGCCTTTTGAGCCTCGACAATAGGAGCTAGGGCTTTTAGGTGCTCGACATAGATGTCGGCCCAGGAATTATTAGAACCCAAGCCTTCCAGGTGGGTCGAAACTTCCAAGCCGCCGGCCTTGAAAGTGGAAACCCAACTGTCTTCTTCATCGCCAGCCATGTCATTTAGGGCATGGTCGCCGGCAACGATCATCATGGGAGCCGCTAAAACCTTGGTGGGAGCGTTAGCCGAACCCTTGATGGCCGCTAAGATCTCAGGGGCGTGAGGGGGCGACTCAACGGTGCCTATGTAGATTTGGGGACCATAGGCCTTTCTTAAGGCCGCTTGGAGCTTACCATAGACTTTTTGAGTCAGATGCTCGTTACCGTGACCCATTAAGACCAGGGCCGCGCCAGAGGCTTTGGCTTGTTCGGCCAAGGGGGCCAGGGCGGTGACGACGCGGTCGATATATTTGGGCTGGCCATCTTTGAGGCCTAGGGCTGGTTCGCCGATGCCGATCCAGGGGAAGGGCTTAAGGACAGGTTTAAAGGTATCGTATTTGGATAGGGCAGTAACTAAGCCGGCCAGATCGCTATACTCCTCACCATCGGTGACGTGGAGGGATTGGACCAGAATTAATCTTGCTCCATCTTCTTGGATGCCGGCTAAAACCGACAGGGCGTTTTTGATATCATAGATCTCAGCCGGGATAGACGGGTTGGCTTTTTTAAAAGCCTTATCGTCGGCCCGTTCGTGCCAGATGGTGCGGATTATGTTGGAGGTGAAGGCTAGATGGACATCGTAATCAGGAAAGGCAGCGGCCACGCGGTCGCGGATGTTTAAAATAGACTTCAAGGCCCCGACCTCGGTAGTCCCAAAGGCGGCCAGGACGATGGCGGGTTTTTGGGGAGTTCTTTCAAAAGCCTGGGCCTGGGAAATTGGGCTGGCTAGCCAGGTCAGGACCGCCAAAAGCAAGACCGGAAGACAAATCGAGGCAAAACGACGCGTTGACATTTTTTTTCTCCTTAGGGAGGTTGTTCGATTCGGAAAGTTAGGTTGATTCCGAATGTGACCTAAATGGTCGGTTTCTAGGCACAAAAAAAAGCCTTAATCTAAGAATGATTAAAGCTCAATAACGTTTTCTATTGAGGCGCCAATTTATGGGAACAGCGAACGAACCGTTGTTCCTTTAAAAAGGCTGTATTTTGGCCGTCATTACCACCATTGAGGTTTTATTGCGGGGGTAAGCGGTCATACTTCTAAGGCAGGTCTTCTGGCTCTCGGATCATTACGGGTGTTCCGCCTTCCCACCCGGCCAGTTTTGGCTAGGCAGTGGCTCGACGAAATCGAACTAGTCGTTCATCGAATGATATGAATCCCGTTTCCCGATTACAGCGGCGTTACCGCGACAGATTCTAACTGTCTTCCCTATTAAGCCTTAATAGGCGCCTGAAGTAAAAAAGGCAATTTATGAAAAATACCTCCGAGGGCTCTTTTAGAACAGTCAACTGCTAAAATCGGCTCTCCGTC
>JAITJB010000132.1 GCA_031279155.1 Deltaproteobacteria bacterium
GTAACTGGCGAAACCGGGGAGTTGATAAATAAGGCGGCGGCTAAGGCGGCTGAAACTGGCCATGGCTTAGGCCGTAGCTTAGGGAGCATTTTAAATGAGCTTAAGCCGCCTCATTTAAAGGCTAGCGTTTTGGCTGCATGCGCCCGCTTGGATATCCCGGCCACCGTCCACGCGGCCTTAGGCTCTGACGTCTACAATATCCACCCCGACTTTGACGGGGCGGCATTGGGTAGGGGGTCAGCCGACGATTTTCATACTTTTTGCCAGCTTACGGCAACCTTAGAGGGCGGGGTCTTTGTAAATTTGGGCTCAGCCGTCATCATGCCGGAGGTCTTCTTGAAGGCCTTAACTTTAGTTAGAAATTTAGGCTACCCATCTAACGATTTAACCACGATAAACATGGACTTCATCAAACAGTACCGCTCGATGACCAATGTCGTCGATAGGCCAACCAGAAATAGCGGCCAGGGAATCTACCTCGTCGGCCACCATGAGATCATGTTCCCGCTCTTAATGGGCTTGGTGTTGGAGTATTTAGCAGCCTAATTTGGGGGACCCATTTGTCAGTTAGTTGGGCTAAAATGATGCGTTTTTTGGTTGCTTTCGCCTTCGCCATCTTTTTTATGGGCGCCTTTGCTTGGGCTCAAGCGACCGCGCCGGGCCGGGGTTTAGGAGAAACAGGGGCTCAAGCTACCAAAGCGGGAACTGATCAATTAGGGGAATCTGGAGGAGCAGACGGCTCTGGAGAAGCTGCGCCCTCTGGTGGAGATTTGGCTTCTGGCGTCTCTGGCGCAAGGCCCATTAGTTCAAGGTCCATGGCCCACCTCTACGCTCTGATGGACCGGCAGAATCCCTTGGGTGAAAGAGATCTGGCTTTTTACGAAAAGAATTTAGCCTATATAGTAGCCCTAAACGACGAGCCCGAAGCTTTAAGCCGGGTGCTTTCGGAAACCGGTTGGTCAGAAGATCGCTTCGTTTACGTGGTCACCAAGGTCGGGTTAGGGGTTTTGAGGGCCGTTGATCCTGACAACCTTCAGCTTAGAAACGTCCCTACCTTTGCCTGGCCCGATGTTGAGGAACTGGCCCTAATTGAGGCTCACCTAGATTCCCTGGAGAAGGCTTTCCAAATAGTTAATCCGGCTCTGCCCAGTGATGCGCCTCAAGCGAAAGAAGCCGCAGCCCAAAACTAGCCTTGTCGGATCTTAGGCGTAAGGTCCTCTCTGCAACATCCTAGGTTTAAGCTTTTGGCTCCTAGCGCCGGATCGGTAAGTTATTTGCTTTGAATTGACATTTATTGTTTGTTGATAAAATGTTCAGTATTCCTACTGATCGTGTTATAATCAATAGACCTTTCCAGGGGCTGCTATGTGGCAAAGCCTAGGTGATAACAAAGGCCTTATCGTGGTAAGATCTGGCCGGATATTACTGACTTTTTAGCTGGCCTTTATGACGGCCCTTTACGGCCAGTTTTATTTAGGCTTAACGGTCAGGCTCACGCAATTCTTGATAGTTAAATCACGTCGGGTCAAGATGAATTAAGTAAATTTCCTCTTGACCCAATAACCCGACTTAAGTGTAGGTTTTTTTTGGGGCGTCACAATGAGCGAAGAAGATAAAAATTTAGAAAACTTGGATAATTCTGAAAATTTGGATATAGGCCAGCCAGAAGGCCAAACGACAGAAAATGATGATCAAATCACACTCGACGAAAGTAGCCATTTTAGCGACAACCCGTCGTTGGACGCTCCGGACCTTGAGGCTGCCCATCGGGATGACAATGACCCACCCAAAAGTCAGGCGGTAAGGGATTTGGAAGTGCACCGTGAAAATTCTGATGAGACCTTAGGTAGCGGTCTCAGTAAGACAGTTGGCAAACTGGAAAAAAAGTCTAAAGGCTCAAATGAGACCCGGGGCTACCAGTGGTTTTTCGTCCACCTCTTTGGGGTTTTGGGGCTAGCGGCCTGGGCTGTGGGGGCCTTTTTATCTGGCCTAACTTATCGCTACGAAGCGGCTTTGATCGCCGGCGTCGTTATTTTATTGACCATTCCCACCATAAGGCTATTACATGTCCGAACTCGGGCCGGTTTAGCCGGCTTGGGGGCGGCGTTGGCTTTGGTCTTGTGCTCCTTTTATGACCCCGATCCCCAATTTTTGCCGGGTTTTCCCATGGCTTTGGTTTGGGCCTTCATTTTGACCGTAGCCTGGCTCTGGTTGATCTTGGCTTTAATCCGCAACCCTATTTTGAAGAGGAGGCGGATTTCGCTACTTTTGGCCTTTCTTCTCCTCTACCCCATGATCGGCGTGGTGGCGGCAGTCTTAAAGGCTTTTGTCTTTGACAAGCACGGCATGAGCGGCTTTACCATGGATTTTTTAAACTTCCAACCAGCCTCCATCACCGGGTTTCGCGATTGGTTCTTCTGGCCTCAAACCTTGTTGGCTTTTCTCGTCCCGCCCCTGGCCGCCTTGTTTCTCTTGCGCGATCAGTTAACAACGAATAAAGGCTCTCAAAGGCATTGGGGCGGCTTGTGGCTGGCCTTAGCCGGATTTGTGGTCTTAGTATTTTCTTTTGTAACCTTTACTCCGGCCTACAATCATTTTCCAGCCGCAGCCAACTATGTTAGCGGCTTGTGGCCGTCAGCCGCCCAATACCGGGCTGAAGTTAAGGCCAACGCCGAGGCCGCCGCCCAAAGAGCGCTCCAACTCCAAGCTCAAGCTCA
>JAITJB010000173.1 GCA_031279155.1 Deltaproteobacteria bacterium
GTTCGGCTATTAACATGTTCTGAGAACAAAAAAAAGTAAAATTTATTTGTTGTTGTCCGGCGGCCAAGTTGTTAGCTATCGGTCAAATTACAAAACTTTCAATAAACTAAGGAATTTGACTCAAAAATATAGCCATATAGGTATATTGACAAAAATGATCAATCAACAAAACATAGGTTATCGAAAAAGAATTTACATTACTTTTACAATAGGATGATGACTTATTAACAGTTTCTTGATAAAATCTCCTTTTCAGCGCGCCTAATAAAACTAGCCGCTAATAGCCACCCTCTATATTAATACTAAAATAAGGTTAATATGTTGCAGAATACCGATTTTGAAAGCGAAAAGGAAAAATCTAAACTGTTTTTTAATCGAGAACTCAATTGGTTAGAATTCAATCGTAAGGTTTTATTGGAAGCTCAGGACAAGAAAAATCCTCTTTTGGAGAGGGTTAAGTTTTTATCGATATTTTATAATAATTTAGAAGAATTTTTTATGGTCCGGGTGGCTGGCTTGACCAGGCAGCGAAAACTCGGCGTGGGCCAGGTGTCCATTGACGGCTTAAGCGCAACCGAGCAGCTAGTTAAGGTTAGGCGCGTGGTCATGTCGCTACACCACCAGGCCGGCGATCTGTGGCGAAAAAAACTAAAGCTTGAGCTCTTTAAAAACGGCTTAAAGTTCATAGGTTACCAGAACTTAAGCGGAGGCGAGAAAAAAGATCTAACGGAGTTCTTTCAAAAGGACGTCTTCCCCATCCTCACGCCTCAGGCCTTAGATAAGGGGCGGCCCTTTCCCCAGGTTTCCAGCGGCAGTTTAAATCTCTTTATTGAGTTAGCCGATCCCTTGGGTAAGCACTACCAAGCTAGGCTTAAGATCCCGGATAATCTACCAAAATTTATCTGTCTTCCGGTTGAGCACGGAAATTTAGCTAGCCAGACCTTAAGGCCCAAGTTCTCTTCGGCCGGGGTTAAAATTCTTCCCCTTGAGATTTTAATCGAGCATCACCTAGAAGATCTCGTCCCCGGTTACGAGGTCATGGATTGGCTCCTCTTTAGGATCACCCGCAATACCGATCTGGAGATCGAAGAAGACGAAGCCGACGATTTACTGGTGGCCGTTAGAGATCTAGTTAACCAGAGGCGCTTCGGGGAGGTCGTCAAACTTGAGACCATTAGCGGCGAAGCCCCTAGGCACATGGTTGATCAGTTAATGAAGAGTTTTGAAATCGAGCCCTGGCAGCATTATGTCATTAAAGGACGCTTGGGCGGCGAAAACCTCTTGGCCATTAGCGGCATAGATATACCTAAGCTAAGATTTCCGCCCTTTAGCGCGAGACTTCCTAAGGTCTTTAAAAAGAACAAAAATATCTTCCGCCTCTTAAATAAAACCGACGTCTTCTTCTATCATCCCTACGATAGCTTTGCCCCGGTCATTGACTTTGTCCATCAGGCGGCAAGCGATCCCAACGTTAAAGCCATCAAGCAGACCTTATATCGGACCGGTAACGATTCCTCCCTGGTAGATTCCTTAATTGAAGCCCGTAGGGCTGACAAACAGGTAACGGCGGTTGTTGAGCTCAAAGCCCGCTTCGATGAGATGCGAAACATCACCTGGGCCAGAGCCCTTGAGGAAGCCGGCATCAACGTGGTTTACGGCTTAGTTGGCATGAAGATTCATGCTAAACTGTGCTTAGTCATCCGCCAGGAAGACGAGGCCTTAAAGACCTACGTCCACATTGGGACCGGTAACTACAACTCAGCTACGGCTAGGATATACACGGATTTAGGGCTCATGACCGCTAACCCCCAAATAGGCCGAGACGTTGTCCACTTATTTAACGTCATGACCGGCTTAGCTACCATCAAGCATTACGAGCATTTATTGGTGAGCCCTTTAACCGCCAGAAATGAGATAATCTACCGCATTGACCGCGAGATAGAGCGTCACTTAAATGAGGGTAACGGCTTTATTGCCATGAAGGTCAACCAGCTAAGCGATCCCGACATCATCTTAGCTCTCTACCGGGCCTCATTGGCCGGGGTAGAGATTCGCCTCCAAGTTAGAGGCGTCTGCTGTCTCAGGCCCGGGGTTCCGGAAATAAGCCCCACCATCACGGTTACTTCCATAGTCGGTAGGTTTTTGGAGCATTCAAGAATATTATACTTTAGAAATGGCGGAAATTCTGAAATGTACATCGGGAGCGCCGATCTGATGCCCCGAAATCTTGACCGCCGCATCGAGGTCATGGCCCCTATTTTAGACGACCATCTTAAAAATATGATTCTCACCGAAATTTTAGAAGTCCACTTAAACGATAATGTTAACGCCTACAAGCTTCTATCAGATGGGACTTATGAGCAGGTTTTAAGTCAAAGCCCGGTTATCGACTCCCAAGCTTTGATGCTCGAGCCCGATAGGTTTAAGGCCTATGAGGCCTCTTTAGGAAAAATCCGGTGATATTTTATCTATGACAAATAGCTCAAAGATAGGCCAAGTTGCGGCCCTAATTGATTTAGGCACCAACTCGGTCCGTCTAGTCATCGTCCGTTTTGGCGATGACGGGAGCCATGTCATATTAAAGCAAGAGAAAAACCAGGTCAATTTAGGCGAGGATTCTTTTCAAAGCGGCCTTTTAACCGAAGCCGCCATGGAGAGGGCCTATCAGGCCCTTAAAAACATGGTCCAGACGGCTAAGTTTTTTGAGGCAACTACCCTTAAGGCCGTAGCTACTTCGGCCTTAAGGCAGGCCGAAAACCGCGACGTTTTTTTAAAGCGGGTTTCTGACGATCTCCACTTAGAGCTTAAGGTTATATCAGGACTTGAGGAAGCAAGGCTAGTCTACTTGGGCGTCTCGCGTAACTTAGGTCAAGAAGATAGGCCGAGCCTAATCATGGACATCGGGGGCGGGAGCTTGGAACTCATCATAAGAGGCCAAGATTCTTTTTTAGATCTCGATTCCATCCCCTTGGGGGCGGCTAGGGTATCGGATCTCTACGATCTTAAAAATGCCCCCGGGCAAGTGGATAAAGAAAAATACCTAGAAATAAAACGCTACGTAACATCGAGAACCCGCGACTTTGCCTCTAGAAATTTTAATTACAATTTAAAGCTCTGCCACGGCTGCGCCGGGGTCTTAGAAAATCTAGCCCGCGTACAGGCTAAGCGCTTTGGCCGTAAGGATTCGCTAAATAAATTTCCGTTAGTTAATGCTAGCGAACTTAGCCAATTGGGGCTCTGGCTAGGCTCTATGACCTTAGAAGAGAGGCGAGAGGTTAATGGCCTTGACCGCGAAAAGGCGCCCATCATCGTAGCCGGCTGCGCCGTGGTCGATGCGGTTTTGGCGGCCTTTGGTATCGAGAGCTTAGACGTAGTCGATTTTGGGCTTAAGCACGGGCTCATATACGAGTTTTTAGATTCCATAAGCCCTTTTGGCTTAACATCAACTAGGGAAACCAACATTAGGCAACTTGGCCGGCGCTGCCAGTTTGATGAAAAGCACGGAGATAAAGTATCCCATCTCGCGGTTTTAATTTACGACTCTTTTGTTAGGGCGGGCTTAATAACCCTCCGCTCTGGCGAGCGCGAGCTCTTAGGGCTAGGGGCTTTAGTCCATGACATCGGAAAGTTTCTAGCCTACGATGATCACCAGCTTCACGGCTGGTATCTAATGAAGAATTCTTCCATCTTAGGTTTCGATGACGATGAGATAGCTTTAATGGCCTTTTTGATATTATCTCATCGCGGCGGCAAACGTGATAAAAATAACCACATAAGTGAGCTCTACCAAAAGAGCCCGCGCCTTGATTATCAGAGGTACCAAGCCCTAGGCTTAATAGTTGCCATAGCCGAAAAATTAGAATCAAGGCGCCAGGGCGCGGTCACGGGCGTAAGGGTAGAAATAGATAATTTAGAAGCTAGAATCTTTTTTACCATCAAGCCAGATTCTGAGATAGATTACGAACTAGAAGGCTTAAATAAATTAGCCAAGAGCTTTAAGAGCCTTTTTGGCCTAGGGCTCTTGGGCTATGCCGTAGTCACGTAAGTTCTTATATCCCGTAATCCCCGTAAGCCCCGTAATCTCCATAATCCCCGTAATCCCCGTAATCTCCGTTAGCTCCGTAAGCCCCCTAAATCCCCTTAAGCAGCAAAAACCCCTCAAGTCTTAGACCCAAAATTTTTTGCTAGCTAATTTTTTGCCTTCTTATTAAAAAGTAAAAAGACGCCAAAGGCTATCGGGAAAATTAGACCAAAAAGAATCCCGGTATGTAGGCTCTCTGTTAGATTGGCGGTAGCCCCCACCAGAGCGGGCCCTACCGCGCAGCCTAAGTTTCCGAAAACAACTAAGGCCGCGAACATCGATTCTTTCCCCCCGGAAAATCGTTCGGCAGATAAACTTAAAGTTCCGGGCCATAGAATGCCAACAGATAAACCAATCAGCCCGCAGCCTATGAAGGCTAGGGCGGCTATTGGGGCTAAGGCGACTATGGCGTAGCCGGAGGCGCAAGCTAGGGCGCTTATGAGCATAAATTTGGCAAATCGGCTTTCGGGTATTATTTTAGGATACAGCCATCTGGCTAGGCCCATAGCCGCCGCAAACACGCATGGTCCGGCTAAATCGCCAGTAGTTTTTGATAAGCCCAAACCGTTTTTGGCAAATAATGACGCCCATTGGGCCATGGACTGTTCGGCGGCGCCGGCGCAGAACATGAGTATTAGAAAGATTATGATAGTCTTGTTGTTTATAAGCTTAAAGACGGGTGCTGTAAAAGTCTCTTTTGGATGGCGTGAGTTCCCAAAGATAGCGCCAGTAATAAATGGGACGAGCGCCCAAGCTATAGTTATCGCTCGCCAAAAAGATTGGCCCAGTAAGCTTAAAGCTAGTGTTGTTATAAGTACGACTAAGACAAAGCCCCAACAATAAAAGGCATAGATAGAGCTTCTCTCCCGGCCTGATTGCCCTTGGCAAATGGACTCAATAATAGGGTTTATGGTCACATTGATAATGCCGCTACCAAAGGCGCTGACGGCCAAGGTTATGGCTATGTCTAAAAATGGCGAGGGTTCTACGGTCGTATACCTAGCTAAAATAATTAGTCCGGCGCCGCACAAACCATGGCCAATTATTATAGTAGAATGTTGTCCTAAGCGTTTGATCAAGGCCGGGGAGGCTATGGCCCCTACAATTTGGGCCAGAAAATTGATAGCGATGAGCGCGGAGATTGAGCCAAGTGAAAGGCCAAACTCTTTTTGGAATATCGTAAACAATAGTGGTGGAAAATTGTTGACGATAGCCGAGGTCGCCATGGCCAGGCGGCAGGCCATTTTTATTTGGCGGTATTCTGAGTTTTCCATATTAAGGAGAATAGCGGCATAATTTTTGGCGAACGAATTTTAGAGAATTTTCGTATTGGTCGCTAAAGCGCTTTTCGATTTCCAAATTGATAATGCCAGAAAAGCCAGACAGATCATTTAGAACTTCTTCTATGGGGATCTTTCCCCAACCTAAAGGTAGATGTAGATCAGCCGCCCCGCAGGCTATACGGTGGTTGTAGTCATACTCTTTCATGGGAAAAGGGTAGCCCATATTGTCGTGCAAATGCACGTGACCTATGTAGGGGAGGGCTAGCTTCAGGCCAGATAGTAGGGCCTCGGTATTTGCTCCCACGCGCAAAAAATAATGCCCGACATCGAAGGTTAATTTTACGTTGGTTATGTTAACTTTTTGGCAAAAAGTCGTCATATTTTGGGCGCTAAGGCCCGCCGAAAAAACTTTATCGGTTAAAATAACCGGGTTTTCCATGGCCAGCATGATATCGCCAGCTTCTTTAGCTAAAAGCCTTACTCTATCTATTTCAGCGTTAAATAAGTCACAATCATCTCGCTTAGATATTCCGGCGTGAAAGACGATAACCTTTATACCGGCCATCTTGGCCAATTCTATGGCTGATAGGAAAACATCGGTGTATAAACTCAAGGTCTCAGGATGCAAAAGGTTTAGCTCATAAGGCAGATGTAGGGTATAGCTAAGATCGAATGAAAGTAAAATATCTAAAACAGAATTTACGCGGGCGGGGATTAGTTTTCCGCCTATTACGGCGTCCAAGCCGTGTAATACCAGCTCCCCGTAATCGGCGCCGGCCATTTTAATTTGGCGCAATTCTTTCTTCAGTAGCTTTAGGTTTCCAGCTATCCACCAGGGGTGGACGCTCAGTCCCAATTTGCTCTCCATGCTCTGTGCCTTTTTTGATGATGTGGAGCTTATTGTAGTCAAAACAGACGCCTATCTTTTGACCGATTTCAAATCTTAGGCCGGCGTTAAAGGCCTCGGCTTTTAAAGTAATATTACCAACCCTAAGAGTGTACTGGACAAGCTTTCCTTGGAATATGCTATCTTCGATAGTCCCTGAGATTTCGCCGCGAGAGGGATGGCAGATCTCAATGTGTTCCGGGCGCACAACGGCAAAGGCCTCACAGGCCTCAAAAGCTGCGCCTTTATCGTAAGAGTTAAAATCCTGGCCGCTAGGAAAAGCTTC
>JAITJB010000193.1 GCA_031279155.1 Deltaproteobacteria bacterium
CAGACATTAAGTTTAGAAACTTAAAGCCCGGCGAGATTGAAAGGTATTTGGCTTGTGGGGAATACGCCGATAAGGCCGGGGCTTACGCTATCCAAGGGTTGGGTGGTTTTTTGATAGATAGAGTTCGGGGTTCTTACACTAATATCGTGGGCCTTCCGCTAGCTGAAGTAACGGAAGCGTTAGACACGCTATTGGCAGCCCCCTAGGTTAGGCTAGAGTAAGGCGCGAAAAATTAAATCGCTGGGCATTATATTTGAGGCTAGATTAAATCTGGCTTTTTTTATGCGCTTAAAGAAGTCAGACCAAAATACTCTCTGGCGTTTTGGCTGGTCAGTTTGGCCGCCTCAACAATGTCCATCTGCCACAATTGGGCTAAGGTCTTAAGTTGGTGGACGATTAGGGCCGGCTCGTTTCGTTTGCCGCGCTTTGGTTGGGGAGCTAAGAAGGGGGCGTCGGTCTCGATCATAACTAGGTTTCGGGGGACATCTAAAAGAGCGTCCCTAAGTTCTTTGGCCTTAGGGAAGGTTAAGGGGCCGGCAAAGGAAAAGTGACACTTAAGCTTTAAGCCGGCTTCCACCTCTTTAGTTGAGCCCGAGAAGCAGTGGAGCAAAACCCCGGCTAAATCGCCTCTTAATGGTTTTAATATCTCAATTAGATCCGGCCAGGCATCCCGGCAGTGGATGATGACCGGTTTTTTTATCTCAATGGCCGCCTCCAAGAGGAGGAGGAAAAACTTCTTTTGAGTCTTAGCCGACTCAGGATGGCGATAGTAATCTAGGCCAATTTCGCCTAAGGCCACGACTTCATTATCCCTAGCTAAATTAGCTAGATTTTTGACGTCAGAGGGGCTCATTCGGTGGGTTTCATTGGGATGCCAGCCAACAGCCGCCCGGACAATAGGTTCGTTGGGCTTTCGGACTTTAGCCCGGCTAGTTACCGTAAGGCTTGTTTCCCAATCGAGACCTACGTTTATGATTTCACTTACGCCGCTGGCGTAAGCTCTACTAAGCACGGCTTGGCTATCGTAGGCTAGTTCTTCTAGGAAAAGATGACAGTGGCTATCGATAATATCCATGGTGAGATCGCTTTAGTCTGTCAAAAGTTTGCGCACATGAAAGGTGATAGAAGTAAAGATCTCCTCAATGGGCAATTTGGCGTTTAGGCGTATTAGGCCTGGGCCATCGAAGGCATCGTAGATGGCTTTGACTTTGTCTAGATAAGGCGCGTTCTCAAAGGCCGTTTGGAGCGGGCCCCTTTTTTTGGCTCGCGAAAGGCCTGTTAGGACATCGATTTCCAAAATGAAAGTCAGATGTGGCCAGAGAAAGTTCTGGTTAGCTTCTAAAACTTCTTTAGGTGAGCATAAGGCGCCCTGATAGGCGACGTTACTTAGGATATAGCGGTCGATGATGACCGTCCGGCCTTCGTTTAAGGCCGGGATGATGTTTTCTTCAAGGTCTATTGATCGGTCCTGGACAAAGAGCTTTATTTCTTCTTTGGGATCTAGCCTAAATCCATTTGATTGGCGGATGAACTGCCCTATGGGGCCTTCGGTGGGCTCTTTAAGGAGCTTAGGCTTAAGAGGGCGATTATCTGAAAGCTCTTTAAATAAAAGGGCGGCTTGGGTGCTTTTGCCGGAGCCGTCTAAGCCCTCAAAAGCAATAAATAGACCGCAGTCCGGTATGGGGCCGCCGGTGGGAGTAATCATAGAGGTATCTTTTAGAAAAAAAACCCATCCCATGGCTAGGGCCAGAGACGGGCATGGTAGTAAGGGTTTAGGCCATCAATTGCCGGAGAGATCGGGAACTCGATTGAAGTTTTTTTCTAGATCAACCACTTTCGTGGGATCGTTATTGTCCTGGACGGTAACCCTCATGACGTATGAACCAGTGGGCATGCCCCATAAGGTCAGTGTGGTAAAGAGCACTGGCTGAATATTAAAGGACCTTAAGCCAGACTTCTCATAGATAGTCGGGTTTTTCTCTACGCCCACCACGTTACCACTGGTGTCCAAAATGGTGGTTGAGATGGTCATCGAGTACGAGTAAGTACCGTCGGCAGATTTGATTTGGGTAAAACCGAATGGTTCAAAATAAAGGATGATGGGTTCGCCGTCGCCAAAATCCTCGCCCACTTTAGGGGTATAAGAACCAAAGGAGTCTGGTGGATCGATAACCAGAGCTACGTTTCGGACCCCTAAAGGTGTTTGGTTCCAAAGTAACTCCTGGGCCCGCCAGATGGCTTCCATGGCCTGGATGTTGTTATTGGATTCTATGTAGCGCTTGGCCGTCTCGAGGTTGTTTATGACCTCGGCTGCGGATTGGTACTGAGCCCTAGCCGGCGCAGCCGCCAAAAAGAGAAGCAGTAGGGCCGTCAAGACATATTTGGACATAAAGGCCTCTAGATAATGAGTAATTTTGTTGTGCCTAAGTTACGAGTAGTCTCTGGATATTTTGTAAATACCTACATGGGCGGAAAGTAATAAGAAAAAGCTAAAAAAACGCGACTTGATTAGTGTTGCCAAGCCAGGCTGGCCTTTTGGCCAGCCTGGCCAAACCTAAACCGCGACTTAGGCGGGCTTAGAAGAGTAATTTAGCTCAAAATCAATCAGTCTTAGTGATTAGAGCTGCCGCCGCCGTTAGAAGAAAATGGTGAACTTGTATCTACGGTTGACGGGGTTACAGTATTGTCGGTAGCGCTACCGGTAGAGGCCTGGCTATTAGGGGAAAAGGCCTGGTTAGAGGGCGGTTCAACGCTAGAGGGATTAACTGTAGCCGCAACAGGCGGCCCACTTGCGCTAGGTGAATTATGGCCGCTAACGTCGGCCGGCGGAAGCGGGGAGTCGTTGGGCGGCGGCGCGTCCCAGCGGCTGGCGTCAATATTTACCAGACCACTGGAAATATCATAGACGCCGCTAATTATGGCGAGCTTTCCATCTCTTACGGCGCGGTTTAGGACCGGGCTGATTAGGGGAAGTTCCTCTCTAAAGACGATGGCCGATAGCTTAATGGCCGTATCTAATCGTTTACCGGAATCAAGCTCTTTGACCGCAGCTGAGATAGGGGAGATTTTTTTCAAAAGTTCCCCTAAAGCCCCCTCTTCGGGGGATTCGTTTACGGCTGCCGTAATAGCGCCGCAGCTGGTGTGGCTCAATACCAGGACCACCGGGACTCCCAAATGGGCGACAGCGTACTCTATCGAGCCCACCTGGTCCACTCCGGGGACGGCGCCGGCGGCCTTTATGACAAATAAATCGCCTATGCCCATGTCGAAAAGTTCTTCAACTGGAACTCGGGAGTCCGAGCAGGCTAAGACCGCCGCTAAAGGCGTCTGGCCATGGGTGGCTGTTTGGGTGCGAGCTTCCTGTGTTTGGTTGGGATTGGTGGGGTTGCCAGATGCGAAACGGTTATTACCGTCCTTAAGGGCTTTGATGGCCGACTCGATGCTATGGGGGTTATGGATTTCATCTGAGGCAAGCAAGGTCTTAACTGATAACAGCATAACTAGCGCTGAGACCATAACGCAAGTGATGATGACTAAGGTGACGCAAATGCCCCCGGCAAATACGCCGAAAGGCCCGGAAGGCTTTAAAGAAAATGGGTTCATATTTCTACTCCGCGGCTAAGGGGCGTTAAAACAACTAACTCAAAAACAAGAGCCTTCAAGGAGAAGGTAGACAACACTATTGGATTATTTTTCTCCGACAAACCTCTAATTTTTCGAGCCAAGGTCATTATTCAGGGCCGCCGAAAGGCTCCAAATGTAGCTAATGGGCGGGTGTGAATTTAGGTTACCCACAAGCCTTTTTTTAAAGGCTCCCTGATTTTACCCAACGGTGGCCCTTAAAGTCAACCTAAGTCCATTTGACCTAGGTTATTTGTAGCAACGTAAGATTGGTGGGAAACACTCTAAGAAACTAATTAAAGGCTGATGGCCTTGCTTTTTTTATTGAGGATAGAAAAAATTTTAGCAAAATAAGTTTTTCAAAGCGATAAATGAGGCTGTTCGGAATTTTCTGATTACGTAAATCATTTACAATTAAAAAGAGTGCCTATTGTTTATTTTAACATAAAATATACAGTAACTACCACCAAGTTTTTCCTTAAGCAGGCCTCACGGTGGGCTCAAGGCCAAAAATACGCCTCACAAATAACACTGGCTAACTTGGACTTGGAAAAGAGAGCAGACACAACACCAGGTCAACCTGCCCAGCAAAAATTTTATACCATATAAAATCTTAAATTATCTAAATCGAAATCGGGCCAAAAAAACGCCTCTATGGAGAGCATCAAAATCTCTTAGCTG
>JAITJB010000209.1 GCA_031279155.1 Deltaproteobacteria bacterium
ATCATGTGGACTAAGGGGTCGTAGAGCGACTCAACCATGTTGCGGTCGATTTCGGTGTCGTCGCCGGTAGTCACAAAATCGACGTCTTTTTCAAATCTATTGGCCAGATCTCTTACTAAGCGATTCATCTTGCGGAAGGTCTGGTTGATTTGGACCATCCTAAGGCTCATGGCGTTTCTTTGTAGTTCGCTGGTAATCCTCGAAACCTGGGCCAGATCTTTATTTATTTTCTGTTCTTTTAAAAATTTAATGGATTCATTGGAGGTTATAAGCGATTGGGTTATGACCAATTCGCCGACCAGATCGATTAGGCCGTCGAGTTTTAGAGTCTCAACTTTAACCGTGTGGACAGCCGCGCCTGATGTGGCTATGGGCCCTTCGCTCTGCTTTTGTTCGCGCAGGGCGGCGGCCACCTTATCGGGGGCGCCAATTTTTTGTTTGAGGATGATCTCTCCTAGTTTGGTTTCTTTCATGCTCTCTTGAATCTTAAGGGCTTTATCGATGTGCTCGTGCTCCAAAAGGCCCATGGTAACTAAGATCTCGCCCAAGCGGCGGCCTTTATCCTCACCTTGTTGGCGCTCTAGGGCCTGATTGAGTTCTTCAGGGCTGATCAGGTTTTCCTGGAGAAGGATTTCGCCTAGGCGCACGCTTCTAACGGTTTTTTGGGCTTGGATCAAGCCGCCTAAGTCGCCTTGAGAGATCAAACCTTTTTCCACCAAAATTTCGCCTAATTTTTTTGGCTTAACGGAGGTAACGGCCCCGGAATTTACCGGTAACGACGAGGGGGTCAGGATACCTTGGCGGGCGGCCCAGAGATTTTCTCTTAGGGAGGCCATCTCGCTTTGGGACCAGGCCGGCTTGATGGACCAAGTGCGCCCGTCAGGGTTGATTTGAAGAGTGTTAAGCCCAGAGATGACCAGAGAGCAGGCCTTAAGCAAAATATCGGTGACCATCGTGGTGTGGGGCACCTGTTCGGAGATCACGTAATCAATAAGCCCGATAGTGTCGGCGATGAGGCGGGCCAGATCGTCTAGATCCAAAAGAGAGAGCCCGCCTAAGATAGCCCTAAAGCGCGGGAGGGTATCGTGGAGGGCTGAAACGGGATCGGATTTTTGTTCGACTGAGACCAGTTTCATCTGAAGGTCTTCTAAAGCCCCAACGAAGTCATCTTTAAAGTAATCCACCGTGAGTTTTTGAGTGCTGAGCATCATATCGCGGCGGACTTGAGTGGGTGTTGGCACGATAAAGGCAACGCCCGAGCCCTTCTTGCGTGGTTGGAAGGTAAGCTTGCCGCCGCTATCGAGGGATTTTGGGCTAGCTGAAGGCTCTTGCGTCGTATCGGTCGCTTGCGAGTAAATTAAAGCTTGGACTTTTTTGAGAAAACCTTCGCTATCGCCCTGAAATGGAGCTTCCACTGGTAAGCATCTGACTAGCTCATCTAAAAGGCTCAGGCCGTGGCCGGCCAGTTCCATGGCGCTTGGTACATCGGGTACTTCATCTCGGATAGCGGCAGTCAGAAGCTCGATTAAGGCGTCAATGATTTTTTTGGGGATTGGGGAACCAAGGGGGGCGAAGGCCGCCTCAAATTGTTCAACTAGACCTAATAAGTTACTGATTTCCAGGAGGTTGTCGCTGGAAAGCATAACCAAATTAACGCTGGCCTCGTTGAGGAGCTGATTTAGCCTTTCGGAATCAAATGGCATGACTCCCCCAAAAATAGGAGTGGTTACATAACAAAAAAAACCGGAATCATAGCTGCCGGTCAATCGTAAAAAACTTAATTAATGGGCATAGTTAGTCTGCCTGAGGCAGTCCATATCGCGGCGCCGACCGGCCCGGTCAGCGCTTAGGTTGTCTCGCCTTGAATAGTGATGACGGCAAACGAGCTTTTGTCATTACTAAGGGCCCGACGGCCCAATTTGTCGCTCAAAATAACGTACTGCCAGCGCTTAAGCCTGTCCCGCTCATCGAGGATGGTGTCTACCAATTGTCCGAAACTAGCGGGGTCGCGTGGTAAATAATCTGTAATACCGCAGCTGATAGCCTCAATCATACCTAAAAGTGAAGGTCGGGAGGCCAAGACAATAAGGCGAGTCAAGGGAGACTGGCGGTGGACGTCCGCGCCTAACGAATGATCAACTAGGAGGTTACTGTCGGCCACCAGGAAATGAAGGCTATTGGTCTTTATGAAGGATAAGACGCCAGAGATGTTTTCTACCAGCGTAACGTCAAAACCTTCGCGCTGGAGATCTTGCACCAGGGGAGTCAGAAAACTATGATCCCTGTCGACAATTACTATGCGCATACTCCGCCAGTTTACGCTGCCGTCACGACGGTTAAGCGGTCGATCGGCGACAAAGTCTTTCTGGAGCGAGGACCGGCTCCCACATTAGGAGGCTGAGTTAATACCAGTAATCAAACTCAAAAAAATTGGATTCCCCCGAAAAAAACAGCACATTAAAACAGTAGGATTCCAAATCCTAGACTTTCACCGGACATTTATTTAGCGTCAAAAAAGAGGGAAATTAGGCTTAAGACCTTAAAAACCATCTGAGTTAACCAACTGGTGACCAACGGTTGTCCATGCCCGTAAAGGCTCATGGCGAACCGTTATTATATCTAATTTTAATTATAACTCAGAGATACGGATAAATCAACCTGAGCATTTGTCGGTGTGCGGTCGTTGTAGAGGCAAAGTTAATATGTTGTCTCTTAACAAAATAAAAAAGACGGACAGGCGGCTCGTAGATGCCCCAACCAGCTCTCAGGTTGAAGGCGCCAAAGTGAAAGCTAAAATGAAAGCCAAAATGAAAGGGAAGATGACAGCGCCAAGATGAAATAATCAAGTGAAAGAACCAATTATCGCGTTAACACGCGTCATAGTACTGGTAATATTCCTCAATCAGTATTTAAACTATTCTAATAACATTATATTAGCTATTTTTAGATTTTAGTTTCTTTTCTATTTACTATATTTTATTCGGCGCTAAATTCGGATTACCTGCTTTAGAAGGTGTTAAGCTTCTAAAGCAGGAAAAAAACCTAAAACTAAAAAGACTGTACAACTAAATCTTTTTGTGGCACAATAACAAAATAAAATACTATCTATAAAAATAATCTGAATATAATATGAGTTATAACGAATGAAATAGATCGCCTAAAATAAAACAGTGTAAATAAAGTAAAGTCATAATATTATAGTTAAGGAGTCTAAAATATAAGGACCCAGTTTGTTCATTTTTTGCAACTAGGCCTGGCCCAGGGTCATTGATAGAACCTAAAAATTTAAACTCGGTGGAAAACGCCCTTTCGGGCGTCCCCCACGCACAGATCTCAGCTGGCGGGGCTACTCGCCAGTCTCCTGGTTGGATATTAACGTTTTTTCTTTGAACGCAGCTTGAAGTACGCGTTCAATCCTATCGGCGCATCAGCCTATTTTGGCTTGCCTCCCCATAGGGCATGAGCACTTACCAAGAAAAAACAAAGGGTCTATTAATACAAAATCTCATGAGTGTTCGGTTTTGGCCACCGGTCTTTCCTTGATGGAGGCGCGACCATAGAGGTCTTCGCCGCGCCAACTATGGAATAATTCTCTAGTTTTCTGGAACATAGCGTAGACTAAGGGGATGATAATAAGCCCTATGGTGGAGGCGGCCACCATGCCGCCGAAGACGGCCACCGAGACGTTTTGACGGGTGGCGGCCCCCGGACCAGTGGCCAAAACCAGGGGTATTAGGCCGGCCAAAAAGGCTAGCGAGGTCATAATGACCGCCCGGAACCTTAAAAGAGCTCCGTTGGCCGCGCTTTCCTTGATGGTCTGACCTTCAGCTCTAGCCTCTTTGGCGAATTCCACAATCAAGATGGCGTTTTTGCTAGCCAAGGCGATGAGGGTAACTATACCAATTTGGACATAGAGACCTAAGCTCTGGTTAGCCAGCTTAATGGCCAGCATGGCCCCGTAAATGGCCGCCGATATGGAAACGATGACGCCTAAGGGTATGGTCCAGCTCTCATAGAGGGCCACCAAGAAAAGGTAGGCGAAAAGGAAAGATAGCACAAATAGGTAGACCGTTTGGCCTGCCGATTCTATTTCTTGATAGGTTGAGCCGGTCCACTCGTAGCCGATATCGTTGGGAAGCGACTTGGCCGCCTCTTCCATAGCCTCAATGCCGACGCCAGAGCCTAGCCAGGGTTTGTTTTGGCCCATGATGATGGCGCTTCGGTAGTTGTTGTAGCGGGTGATGTTTTGGGGGCCGGTACTAAGACTTATGTCTAAAAGAGACGACAGAGGCACCATGGCCCCGGTGTTAGCCCGGACTCGGATGGCGTAGATGTCGTCAATATTTTGGCGGCTAAAGTTATTACCCATGATCTTTACCTGCCAGCTGCGGCCTAAGTAGTTAAAGTCGTTAACGTAGTAACTGCCTAGGTAGGCCTGGAGGGTAGAGAAAATGTCGGAGACGGCTACGCCCAGCCGGATGGCTTTTTCGCGGTCGAGTTCGACTTTTAAGATTGGGGTATCGGTATTGAAGAAAGTAAAGGCCATCAACATCCTAGGATCTTGCATGGCTACCCCAATAAACTTCATGGCCTCTTGAGCAAATTCTTCTGACGGACGACCGGCGAAATCCTCTAAGACAAACTGAAAGCCGCCAACCGATCCTAAGCCGACGATGGGCGGCAGAGTAAAGGCCACGCAGCTGGCTTCGATAATCTCCGATAACTTGATGTTTAAATTATTGGCGATAGCCGTCATTTGGGTATCGTCATCGCGGCGGTCGTCGTAATCGTCTAGGCCCACGAACATAAAGGCGGCGTTATCTTGAAGGCTCATGTTAACGATGTTTATGCCAACGATGGCCATGACGTTTCTGACGCCCTTAATACTGTAAGCAACGGTTTCAGCTTGGTTTAAAACCGCCCGGGTCTTGTTGATGGAACTCCCCTCAGGGAGACCGATTTGGACGATAATAACCCCTTGGTCCTCATCGGGCAAAAAGCCCGAAGGCGTAAAGCTCATCAGGCCGTAGGCTGAGGCAAGACAGAAAGCCGCGACAACTAGACCGTAGACCGAGCGCCTCAAAAGGGCTGAGATTAAACCGTGGTACTTTGTGCGGGTGGAGACAACCAAAGCCTGGAAGGCCCGGACGACGAAGTTGGGGCGGGAGTGGCCTGATTTAAGTAAGATAGCGCAAAGGGCCGGGCTTAGGGTTAGAGCGTTGACGGCGCTGATGAGCATCGAAACCGATATGGTGATAGCGAACTGCTGATAGAGCTTGCCGGAAAGACCGGGTATAAAGGCTACCGGCACGAAAACCGACAACAGGACCAGGGCGATAGCAACGATAGCCCCGGTTATCTGGCCCATGGCCTTGATGCTGGCCTCCCTCGGCGGGAGATTATCCTCGCGCATGACCCTTTCGACGTTTTCCACCACCACGATGGCGTCGTCAACCACGATACCCACCGAAAGAACTAGGGCCAAGAGCGATATGGTATTAGCTGAGTACCCGACGGCTAAGAGGACGGCAAAGGTGCCGATAAGCGAGACCGGGACGGCCACCATAGGAATCAAGGTGGCTCGCCAACTGCCCAAAAAGAGATAGACCACCATGATGACCAATATCATGGCGATGAAGATACTTTCCTGGACTTCTTTGATGGAGGATCTGACAAAGAGGGTTGCGTCAAAAACCTCGTTGTAAGCTAAGTCTGGCGGGAAACGCTCGACGATGTCGGCCATCGCTCGATCGACGGCGGCGGCTGTGGCTACAGCGTTGGAGCCGGCCGACTGAGTAATCATCATGCCAGCAGAGTCTCGGCCTCGGTACAGACCGGTGGGCGAGTAATCAGAGGTGTCGAGCTCAACGTCGGCGATATCGCCTAGCTTTAGGAGGTTACCATCGGCGTCCGTGCGGATTACGATGTTTTTAAACTCCTCAGGTGTAGTTAAGCGGCCGGCCGCCGAGAGGTTGTAGTGGAGTTCCTGGGTTTCCAAGGTTGGGGCCCCGCCCACTTCGCCTACGGCGGCTTGGATATTTTGGGCGGATAAAGCGGTGATGATATCGCCAGTGGTTAGATTTAAGGCGGCTAAGCGATCGGGCTGAAGCCAGATCCTCATACTGTAAGTGCTGCCAAAAAAGTTTATGGAACCTACCCCGGGGACGCGGGTCAGGGGATCGACAATGTTATTTGAGACCCAATCGCTCATCTCCAAAGGCGACAGAGAGCCGTTGGGCGAGTAGAAGGTAATGGCCTTTAAAAACGAGGAAGTACTCTTATCAACGTTAACGCCCTGGCGAGTGACCTCCGTTGGTAATAGCGGCTCAGCCCGCTTAAGGCGGTTTTGGACGTTGACCATGTTTAGATCGGGGTTGGTTCCGATCTGAAAGGTAACTGCTAAGTGGTAGCTGCCGTTATTGGAGGATTGGCTGGACATATAGAGCATGTTGTCCACGCCGTTCATAGCGCTCTCAATGGGCTGGGCTACGGTGCTCTCTAAGGTCTCCGCGCTAGCTCCGGGATAGGTGGCCCGGATATTGACCGTGGGGGGAACGATATCAGGGAACTGGGCTACCGGGATGCGCAGGAGGGCCAGAAAACCCGCGATACTAATAATTAAGGCCACGACGATGGCAAAGCGCGGCCGATCGATAAATATCTTCGACAGCATTACTTCACCTCATTATCGTTTTGGCTAGAATTGTCGTTTTGGCTAGAGCTCGTTTCAGAGGGTTTTTCATTAGATTGGGGGTTTGGATCTGCGTAAGCGGTCTCATCAGAATTATTGGCGGAATTTTCGGTTTCAACGACCACCGGAAAACCTGGCCTAAGCCTGGACCCTGAGCTCATGAGCCCTAGGGAAATAACCTGCTCGCCATCGGAGAGACCCTCGAGGACTTCAAAGCCCCCTTCATACTCAAAGCCTAATTTAACTGGCCTGGTCTGACTGACTAGACCTGGGCCATTGGGGTTAGGGGCGGTTACGTAGACGTAGTTACTGCCCTGGCCGCTCATGATGGTGTTTTTGGGAACCAAGAGGACCTGTAGGGGTTCGGAGGGCTCAAGGTTAATTACGACCGACTGGCCAGCTGACAGGACGCCTTTGGGGTTTTGAAAGCGGGCCTTAAACCTAACCGTGTCGCTCTGCCGATCCACCTCAGGGGCGACATAGGAAATAGTGCCGGGAGTATCGTAAACTTCGTTACCATTTAAAATGAGTTTAGGAGTTAAGTTGTCAATAGTTGCGCCCGGCAGCCCGCTTCGGGGGTCGCCTAGCCTGGCCCCGGCCATGACTTTATCAGAAACGCCAAAGGTGACCTCGACCTGGTCGTCTTTAACTATCTTAGCTAAGACACCGCTCTCAGGACCTAGGAGGCTGCCGACGGCAAATGGCGAGTCGCTGATTCGGCCAGAGAACGGGGCCTTGACCGTGGTATAGTCGAGGTTTAAGTTGGCCTGATCGAGTCTGGCTTTGGCGCTTTCCAAGGTGGCTTTGGCTACCTCAAGAGCCGCTTGGGCGTTATCAAAATCGGACTTAGGCGAGCTTTTCTTGTTGTAGAGATCTCTTATCCTGTTAAACTCTAACTCGCTGCGAGCCAATTGCGCGTTAGCCGAAGCCACGTCAGCTTCGGCGGCTTTAACGGCGGCCAGGTACTGTTCGGGCTCTATGGTGAAGAGAATTTGGCCTTCGGTTACGGCGTCGCCAGCTTGGTAGGATTTTTGCCTCAAAAAGCCGCTGACCCTGGCCTTAAGCTCGACGCTTCTATCAGCCTCAACCAGGCCTATGGCTTTTAACGAGGAGTTTGCCGGTCCGAATTTGACCGTAGCTAAGGTCACCTTCTGCGGCCTTATGGGGGTTTGAGGCTGAGGAGTAAGTAGACCGGCTATGATGACCAGGGCGGCCAGGGCTACGATAATAAAGGGAATTAGGATAAATAAGTTTCTTTTAAGCAGCGCTTTTGCTGACATGGGGCCTCCGTAAGACTGCGTTTGATTGTAGCCCGCCTGTCTTCGATCTTAAAAGGTGGGCAGCGGTGATAAGTTGATTTTGAACGTGGTAAGGGGAAATCTACGAAAAAAAACCCGGGCGCCGCTTTTAGAGATGGGAAGTTAAGATTCTTGATAAATCCTACTCTAGTAGCGGCGAGTTCCGGGAAGAGGTTTTATGATTTTTTATGGAAAATTAAGTTCACATAAACACTTAATGATAATTTTATACTTAAGCCCAACCAAGACCGACCAGGGTGAGTTTAGGCCAATGGGGCCGCCCCATCAAGGTCAAGTCTCAAAAACCAATAATAACAAAATTTAAAGAAATTTCAATCAAAAAACCGGCAACTAACTTGTTTATGGCCATGGGCAACCAGGCCGAGAGGTTACCATAAAAGGGATCGGTTACAAGCCGGCTAAGCTCCCGCTAGGAGAGACTGAGAATTTAGCTATCTTAAATATCTATTTTTGTCTCTATCCATCCAAATTCCAAAGAGAAAAGATTGAAAACCAAGCGTAATGCTAAAAAGCATAATAATTAATGTTATTTCTGGCATTAATCCATTTAAAATCCATAAATATATTAGTCTTAAGAAGAAGAGAAAGCCAAAGGCAAAAAGCCCGGCGCC
>JAITJB010000270.1 GCA_031279155.1 Deltaproteobacteria bacterium
GAACGGACGAGGTGGTTTGAGGGTGAGCTTGAGCATCTTTGGGACCTGATCCAAAAGATCGTAGGGGCCAATAGTTTCACCAAATTCCTCGAAGGCCGAAATAAGCTCCCGATCGGCTGTGGGTAGGGTTTTGGTCTCAGAATTTAGACTCATGGCTATGGTGTTAGCGCAGTGGATGCCGCCAAACAAAAGTGGCGGCGCGCCGAAGAGCTCTTGAGTCTGATATAGCTGGCGGTAATAAACTTCGCCAGCCGTCTGATGGAGGTTTTGAACTAAAAGCCCATCAGGGGCCAGTTTAAGCTGCACTATGGCCAAAAAATCAAGTGTCGTCAGGTGCTCAGGGATGTGTTCGCCGCCGTAGGCATCTAACCAGATTTGGTCATAGGCGTTGTTGGGCGCGCCAGAGATAAACTCTAGGCCTTCTTTGATGACTAGCTTGATGTTTTTTTCGGCTTTAAACCAAAAATAGGTTTCAGCGATTTCGGCCACCAGAGGGTCTAACTCAACTACGGTTAAGTTGTGGTTGGGTAGGTGTTTTTTAAAGATATTGGGGATAAAACCGCCGCCTAAGCCCAGCATCAGGATTTCGCGGTTTTTGGCTAGGGCTAGGGCTGCGAGCATCATGCCCGGGTATTCAAAGACCGCTGACTCGGGGTTCGCTATATTGATAGAAGTTTCGGCTTCATCGGCGTTTTGGCCTAGAAACATGGTGCGGATGCCGTTATTATCCATGACCGTGATATGGTTATAGGCGGAGTCCCCTTCAAAGACGATGGTCGGACCGTTTCGGTCGCCAGACGGCCATAGTTTCCGGAGAATTGGCTTAAGAAGGCCGGGTTTGTTTTTCACGGTATTGGACATCTAAGAAGCTATATCTCCTTCGCTTTAAGCGCAGAGGTTTTTGTTTGGCTCTACCCCATGGTAGGGCCTTTTTATTATTACCTTTTGGGATAGAGACCGGAATCATCAAAGGTAAAGTCGCGATCAAAGCCAGGGTTCCTAAAGTTAATACGTGTCGGCGGGTTTAAATCTACGGTTACGGTAAGATTAAGAGAATTTAAAAGATCGGCTAGAGATATTTCTGAGTTAACCCGGCCCGGCGATAAGGGCGGGGCCGCTTCTAGCCTGAAGGCTAGATGGCCTTGGCCGGCTAGAAAGCTTCTTATAGCCGATGAAAGTTCCTTGGCATTGGCTAGCCAGGGATCGTAGTTGATGGTCAGAGACATCTCGATGGCATCGGCTAAATGATTGGCCTTCTCAGCCATAAGGAGGCTAGAATTCTGGGAATCATTAGAGCCGCTAGGAACGCTAGAACCGTTTTCCCTGTTAGCGCCGCTAGAATTGTTAGCTCCCTCGGAGGCGTTATCACGAGGGGCTGGTGACTTATTGGTAACCACCTGAGCTAATATTCCTAAGTCTTTAAAGTCCAAATTTAGGCGGCTTAGGCCTGTTTGGTGGACAGTAGGCTCATTTAGCGCGCCTTGGGGATCGCCATAGGTTAGATTGTTTAAGCTCTTAAGAGCCTCAGGGGTTAGATTAATAATTTCCAAAATCATTGAGGCTTCAAATAAGGCCGGAAAGGTTAGAGCTGGCGCGGTCAGCGTAAAATTTGCCGTTTGAGGGTCAAAACTAGCCGTAGCTTCTATGTCTCCCCTGATGACCTCAGGGCCTATGGCCTTAAATATTTCCGGCCAGAAGTTGTTTTGAGCATAATTGTCGGCTTTTAAATTATGCGGACTAAGCTCTACGGCTGGCGCCAAAGATAAGTTATGGGCCTTAATTGATAAGCTCTGGCTGAGAAGAGGCCTAATATCGCCTGACTCTATTTTTAGATCTAGCTGGAGAGGCCAAGAGGCTATGAGATTTTTTAATTGTACTAAGGAAGATTGCCAAGAGCGAGTAAAAATAATGGCCGCCGGAAAATCAGCCGCTGAAAGGCTAGATAGTGACGATAGTAAACTAGAAAAATTTCCGGGCGTCAGATACCAAGCGCGCTCTAAGGTTAGATCGTTTACCTCTAGCGTTCCAAGGCTCAGGGTAAAGGGCGAAAAATTAGCTTCATCCGAAGGGCTTTTTAGGCCCTCTTGGCTAACATCATTTTGGGCTAAAAAAGAATCCAAAGATAAATCGATATTTTCGGCTTTTATATTTTTAATCTTCGCTTTTGGGTTTTCTAGACTTATGGCCTGGGAGCTAAATTTAAGGCGCCCGTCATGGCTTTTAAGAGATATCGAGGCCAGATCGACTTTTGGCGTTGATAAGCCCTCTTTTCGGGCCGTAAAGCCTGCGGGAAAAGTGAGATTTTTAAGCGTTAATATATAATTATCTTTTAAATTATAAACTAGATCGCTAAAAAGGCCAGATTCTGTCGATAGCGACCAGGGGCCGGTTGGGCTAGAGGATTTAAAGGACATGTTAACAAGATCGATTTTGCTAAGGCGCAGATCTCCATAAAATCCTTGGTCATTGAGATTGGTTTTAATATCGCGGGCTAAAACATTAGGGTAGGATCCGTCTTTATGTTGGGGTAGGGTTAGATATAGCCGCTCGATAAAAATATCAGATTTTAATTGTAACGGTCCGCCGGCCTTAATGGTCAGGTTATTTAGAACTAAGAGGTTTTGCTCGCGATCGCGGAAGTATTTTTCAACTTGCCAAAAACTTGGGCCTAAGCTTCGATCTAAGAGGATGGTTAGCTTTTTAAAGGGATCAGAGGCTCTTATAAAGCCGAAGATGAAAAAAAATATGGCCAAAACCAAGACAACAGCCGCCGGCAGCCAAGAAATAACGATATCTCGCTTAGTTCTTGAAGGCGTATCACTAGCTTGGTCAAAATTGGCCATTTTGGGCTATCCCTCTTTTAATCGTCGTTATCGGCTAAATAAGAGGTCTTAGGCTGGTAGGTGGGGCAATCCCCGGGTACCTGGCGTAACGACGGGCAACTATCGGGGTGCTTGGGACAAATCCACTCGTAGTGCCGGCCACGGCGCTTGAGCTCGTAGCTAGTCAGGCGATCGACTTGGCAAGTAGGCGGGGAGGTAAGGGGCCAGCGCTCATCTAAGCGCCTGGGCTTTTTGGCCGATGGGCAGATCTGATTTAAGCAGCCAAGTTTTAGGGCCTGACGATCGGCAAAACCTCGGGGCCGGTCGCTATTGATTAGGATGTAAGGCCAGCCGCACAGCGGGCAGTTGCGGGGCGCCCCAGGACCCAATTTTTCGGCGATAGTCGATAGCTGCATTAAGTTTAATAAGGTTTCTGAGGTATTAGGCAACTCAAAATTTAAGATAATCGGCCGCCTAAGGCTTAAGCTGACCGCAGAGGCCAGGGTCAGAAAGCGGCGGTCGATGATAACTAAGAGATCGGAAAAGCCCTTGGATAATATTACGTTAGCCCCAAAAAGCCTAAGATCTCGTATGGCCGTATCGGAGTAGTTTAGTTCCGCCTCGCTAGGCATGGTGGCCATGATGGTGACCTTAAGCTTGCGCCTTAAGGCCCCCATAAAATGGGGGCCTATCTGCGGCCACCAAGAGGGTTCAAAGGGCGGCAAAAAGGCCACCACCTGATCTTTGGCCCGATCTAAGGCCTCGTTTAAGGCTGATGATTGGGTCGGCGTTGGGCCTGGCCAAGTTGAGAGGGCCGGGGCCTTCCAGAGGGACGATAAAAAGGAGGCTAAAGGAAGTTTTTCCATGGCCTCTTTGGCCGCCGTTATGGCTAGGGCGCCCTTACTTAGAGCTAAGGCTTTAATTAAAGCTACGCGGCCCATGTCCACCGAGTTCCAGGGGTGTGAAGTTTGGGGCGGGGTAAAAGCCGTGTCTAAGATGACGAGTCCGGCTTGGGGCCAGTTATCAAAGTCAGAAGTCTGGCCGGCGAAGATGTTTTCCGGTCGATTTAAGTCGGTTAAAAGGCTTCTAAGGACAGCTGTTTGCCCTTTAGAGGGGGTTATGATGTAGACCCTATTATAAGGATCAGATCCAGCGTTCTTGGCGGCTTCTAAGGCTAGCCTCAGGGAAGTTAAGGCCGTAGCTAGAGAGGTCGGAGCGTCTTCGCCTAAGACTCTAAAGGCAAAGCCCAAGGGCGAGGGGACGTCGAGGCGGGCTAAAGCGCTACCTAAGCCTAGTTGATCTAGCCAAGAGTGAGGATGGGGATCGGGCATGAGCCAACGGTCGCTAAGTTCGGGCTTAAGCTCTGGCAGGTGATCTAATAGAGCGGCTATAGCCTTGAAGCGATTGGGAGTGGGGTTACTTACTATCTCGGCGGCCATAAAGTTGGACCAAGCCGGGCGACCGGATTCATCGGTTGGCGCGGGCTTAAGCCAACAGTAGGCTGAAAAATCGCTGGCCACGACAAAATTCTTTTTGGCTCTTAAGGCTTCGCCGGCCAGTTGGACCCGACCACTGTGCCCGGAGACGCTGGGATTTATGATAAAAACGCTGTCGAAGAGCATAGTGGGTTCAAAGCGGCCGTCAGAAACCCAACTCGGGCTAGCCAAGAAAACCTGGGCCTTGGCCAGAGCCTGTTTGATAAGCGTGGGTTCGGGCGGATCTGCGGCCAGTTTAGCCTCCCTGGCTGACAGAAATTGGCCTTCGGTCCTAAGAGAGGTAAGTTTAGCGTCTAGCTCGCTAGGTTGCGGTAGATCTCTAGTAAAATCGCGGATTTCAGCTAGCTGAGCTTCAACGGTCCTAATTTCCGATAAAAGCGATTCCATCTCCAATCTAGACTCGCGGGCCTCGCTTTCGGCTTTCTCTAGCCTTAGGCGGGACTCCTTGAGTCTATTTTCGCGAGCTTTGCGGCCAATGAGGGCGGCTATACCCTTGGGCGGTTGCCCGTATTTGGCCCAATCGGCCTGGGCCTCGGTTAAAAAGGCGTCGCGCATTTCCCAATCGGGTTTTTTGTGGTGGGCTTCGTTTTTTAATAGCCTTAGGGCACGTTCTAAAGAGGACCGCCTGGTCAGCTTTTCAAGCTGACCGGCGATGTCGTTTTCTTTATCCTTATGTTCTTGGTGGAGTTTTTTGGCCTCTTGGGCTTGTTTGGCCCTCTCTACTAAGATGGCCTTAAGGGCTAAAGTTAATGACAAGCGGTGGAGAGGCTGATTACTACTAGGAGCATTGGTTAAGGCCAAGGCGCTTAAAGGTAAGGGACTCTTTAGATTTTCATTTGGGCTTTGGCTACAATCTATGGGCGCAAAATTTTCGGCCAAGCTGTTTAAAAGTTCGGGTAATGGGGTGACCACTAAGACGCTACCAAAGAGAGCCAATTTTTCGATGATAGAAAGTAATATCTGAGGCGATTGAAAGGGCAGAGTCCAGATAAAGCTCAGGCCCTGGGGGATTTGAGGGGGATTATCTAACTTTGGCCTGAGATAAGAGGGAAACTTTTCCCCGGAAATCTTAAGCGACTCCCCGACATTTAAAGGCCAGCCATGGAGGCGGTCGGTAAAGAGGTCATAGCCGAAAGGAGGCTCGGGGTTAATCAGCTCATAGGGATTTTGATAATCGGGCAAAAAGACGGCTGTCTCAGCCAACAGCTCTTGGGGAATGGCTGCGGTCAGGAGAAAGGAGGTCAAAGGGCCCACGGGCGAGATAGAGGTAGCCTTAAGCGAGCCTGAGGGGAAGACCAACCTGCCAACAGTTCCCCAAGAGGGCCCAGGGCCGCCTAGAGTTCGGAAGCTATAGCTAAGAGCCCCCGCCCCGGAGCCGGGGCGAGGGGCAAAGAAGATGGCTAAAGTGGCCGGGGCTGGCGGGGAAGGATAATAATCCTCCCTAGAAGTCACTTGGTTACTCCTATGCTTTCAGGGGTCATAGTCTTATTTACTGGCCGTCTTGCCCTTGACTAAAACTGGCGGGCGGTTATTGACGGTCATGGTCAAGCCAAGGTCGGTGATAATTTTACTTGCGTCAGGTGAGCTATAGAGAAACGTTGAGAAAGAAAAGACATTTTTAGGCTTAGCTACGATGGTCAGATTATCAGCCGAGGCTAAAAAGGCGTAAATGTCAGAGCTGATGAAATCAACACCGTCGAGGACATTATTAAAGGAGCTCTTAAAATCTACGGCGGTATCGCGAGCGCTAGATTCGATAAATTGATCGAGCGGCAGCGAGCTGTCTT
>JAITJB010000295.1 GCA_031279155.1 Deltaproteobacteria bacterium
CTGACCTGATAACCCGGCGCGGGGCCGATCTTATTAGCCGGGCCGAAGTCTTAATTTACGACCACTTGGCCTCACCAGAGCTATTAGGGCTAACTAGCCCTAACTGTCAGAAGATTTACGCAGGTAAGATAGGCTCTAAGCACACTTTAACTCAAGATCAAATAAATGACCATTTAGTCAAAAGCGCCCAAAAGGGCCTGACTGTCGTCCGGCTTAAGGGCGGGGATCCTTATATTTTTGGCCGCGGCGGCGAAGAAGCCTTAGTTCTCTACGAGGCCGGTATTGATTTTGAGGTTATCCCCGGCGTAAGCTCCAGCGTCGCCGCCCCGGCCGCCGCCGGTATCCCGCTGACTCACCGCGATCTGAGCTCGCAAGTGGTCATCATGACTGGCCACGAAAAACCCGGTAAAGAGCGCTCAGCCCACGACTTTTCAGCCTTAGCCCGCCTAGGCACAATAGCTGTGGTCATGGGGGCCGAAAATTTAGCCTATCTCTCTGAGTCCTTAATTGCCGCCGGTAAAGACCCTGACACCCCGGCGGCCATGATCCAATGGGGTTACACCTACCAGCAAAAAACTCTGGTCGCTACCTTAGGCTCCCTCCCTCAAAGGGCGGCCGAGGAGGGCTTGGGCCCGCCATCGGTAGTCGTCATAGGAGCGGTCGTTAACCTTAGATCTAAGCTCTCTTGGTTTGAAAGGCGCCCCCTTTTTGGCCGCCGCATCATGGTAACTATGACCAGATCCCAAGCGAGCCTTCTATCTAAAGCCTTAAGGGAGTTGGGTGGGGAGGTCATCGAAAGACCGGTCATTGAGATAGAACCCATCTGGCCCAATAATGATTTAGAAAAAGCCTTTAAAGATCTATCAAATTTTAATTGGTTAGTTCTGACCTCGCCCAATGGGGCTTCTATTTTCATGAAAAGCTTACTTGCCTCAAGCTTAGACGCTAGGGCCTTAGGTAGCCTTAAAATCGCAGCCATCGGGCCCGGCACAGCTGAGGCTCTGGCCCCCTTCGGGCTTAAGGCCGATCTCATGCCCCAAGAGTATATCGCCGAGGGTTTAGTTGAGGCCTTTAGCCAAGTAGTTAAATCTAACGCTTCCTCTGGCGCCTCATATGACACATCTAAACCCAATCGCTGTTTGATAGCTAGGAGCGCCTCTGGCCGTGAGGTTCTCTCCCAAGGGCTACGCGATCTGGGCTTTGAGGTAACTGAGGTCAGTCTCTACCAAACTAAAACGGCAGCATTTTTACCCGTACCCTACGGCTCAGGTAAAAGCTACGATTTTCTTGATAATCCCCCGGATCTGACCACCTTAACCAGCGCCTCAACGGCCCATGGTTTAGCTCAGTTAATCCCCGAAGAAAGTCGCCACTTATACCCTACGGTCTCCATTGGCCCGATAACCACCCAAGCCGCCCAGTCCCTAGGCTTTACCGTGGTCGCCCAGAGCCAGAAGGCAACTATAGGCGATCTGGTTAAGACTATCACCGCTTTTTTGGGAGCCAACCGATGAACACCGCCTCTTCCATGGGCCTAGATTTAAAATCCGTTTTAAATGAGGCCCAAGAGCGAGCAGCCACCCACCCAGGGGGGCCGCTTTTGATCATCGCCGGGGCCGGAAGTGGTAAGACCCGCACCTTGGTCTACCGCGTAGCTCATCTCATAGACCGGGGCTTTGACCCTAAAAGGCTACTGTTAGTTACCTTTACCCGTAAGGCGGCCGCCGAAATGCTCGAGCGCTGCGCCTCTCTAGTAGGTAGCCATGCTGACCGCGTCTGCGGCGGGACCTTTCATTCCTTGGCCAACGGCCTCTTGCGCCGGTACGCCCGAAACTTAGGTTACACCCCTGGCTTTGGCATTATGGACCGCTCGGACTCTGAGACCCTTATTACTCGCATTAGAAAACAAGTTGGCTCTGACAGCGACAGGCTGCCTAAAAAAGGCACCCTCATGACTCTCATCAGTCAAGCCGTCAATCACGAGATCGATATTGATGAGCTTATAGTTAGCCGCCACCGACACCTTATAGACTCTAAAGAGGCTATTTGTGAGATCGCTAAATCCTACCAAGACCAAAAGTTGGCTTGCGATCTGATGGATTTTGACGATCTCTTAGTTAACCTTGAAAAGTTACTTAGCCAAAATGAACACATCCGCAGTGAGGTGGCTAGCCGCTTTGACTACGTTTTAGTCGATGAGTACCAAGATACTAATCCCATCCAAGCAAGACTTACCCATCTTTTAGGTCGCGATCACCAAAACGTCACTGCCGTTGGCGACGAGGCCCAATCCATCTATTCGTTTCGGGGAGCTGATTTTCACAACATCATGAACTTCCCCAACCTTTTTCCTCAGACCACCATCTTAAGACTAGAGGATAACTACCGCAGCCGCCCCGAAGTCCTCTCGGTGGCCAACCACCTTCTGGCCCAGGCCCGGGAGAGCTTTAAAAAAACCCTAAACCCTAACCGCCAAAGCGGCCCTAAACCTAGGATATATATTACCTATAGCCTCAAAGAAGAGGCTCAGCTTATCCTGTATAATATCCAGGCTCTTTTGACTCAAGGGGTAACATTATCGAATATCGCTGTATTATTTAGAGCTTCTAACCACTCTTTCGAGCTAGAAACTCTGTTAATTAAAGAAAACATACCGTTTTCCAAGTTCGGCGGTCGTAAATTTTTGGAGATCGCTCAAGTCAAAGACTTTTCGGCTATTTTAAGATTAATCGTAAATCCCCAAGATACCGTAAGCCTCTCAAGGGTCTTAGGCTTATTAAACGGCTTCGGGGCTAGGAGCATCGAAAAGGTCCGGAAATGGCTCGATGTTAACCCCGGCGATCTCAAAAATATGGACAAGGCCCCGCTCTCGCCTAAGGCTAAAATGTCTCTGGGCCCGCTTATTGAACTTATAAGTGAGGCCTCAGGCTTAATAGGCTCCCCCGAACTATTGGCCAAGATTATCTATGATTATTACCTAGGTATCATCAAGAACATCTACCCCGATGATTTCAACAGCCGCCTTGACGAAATCCACGAATTTAAGCGCATGCTGTCCCAAGCCGACGACATAGTAAATTTTTTAGCCGATATCACCATCGATCCGCCCAACACGGTGGTCAAGGGCCGGGCTATAGAAGATAAACGCCCGGATCTGACCTTATCAACCATCCATTCGGCCAAGGGCTTAGAGTGGAATCACGTCTTTGTCATCTCGGTTATCGATGGCCGGTTTCCTTCGATCTATAGCCTAAACACGCCTCAGACGGCTGATGAAGAATTGCGCCTTATGTATGTGGCCGTAACCAGAGCCAAAGATGAACTTACCATAACCATGCCCATGGATCCCAAATTCACCACCGGCCCGGTAGCCACCCCGCCCTCGATGTTTTTCGCCTCCATCCCCCCTGATGATGTTGAGGTCTACAAAGACGGCACAATTGCTAGTCCCCAAGCCCTCAACCCGGGCTACCGACACCATGAGCCTCAAAAAGACTATCAGGAAGATAATGAACATTATTATGGCGTCGAGCCGCCAAAGCCTAAACAGCCTGCCCCTAAACCGATAAGCTTAGGTCGGCCAGTGGATAAACCCCTTCGCGGCCTAGTAGTTCACCACCCCACTTACGGCAATGGCAAAATAATTTCCGTCAAGAACCAAAATGTTTTGATACACTTCGATCTAGTCGGCCTAAAAAATGTTATGATACCCTACGCTAAACTGACCCATGTCGACAGCTGAGTCATCTTAGTCAAACAGGTCGCCAGCACAATTACCAACAAATGACCCTTATTGGGCCGGCTCTATTGCGGAGTGGCTATGCCTTCCTATCAGCAAATTATATTCTCCATGTTCGAGCTTCAAAAGTTCGGCATGAAATTTGGCCTCGATTCCATGGCTCGCATCTTAGATCGCTTAGGTAACCCTCACTTGGGCGGGCGCTACGTTCATATCGCCGGCACCAACGGTAAGGGCTCAACTGCGGCCATGCTCTCTGAAATCCTAAGAAAATCAGGTTATAACGTTGGCTTATACACTTCTCCCCACCTGGTGACCTTCCGCGAGAGGATCTTAATTAACGGCCGGCAAATTTCTGAAAATAGCGTGGCCGCTCTTTCAGCCGAAGTCTGGGAGGCAACAGACAAAAACTCCCCGCCGACTTTTTTTGAATTTGTAACGGCCATGGCTCTACTTTACTTCCGCCGCCAGGAGGTCGATTTAAGCGTTATCGAGGCCGGCTTAGGGGGCCGCTTTGATTCCACTAACGTCTTAAGCCCCATCATAGCCGCCATCACCAACATCAGCTTAGAGCATACCGAGCACTTGGGGAAGACCATTAAAGAAATAGCCTTTGAAAAAGCCGGTATTATTAAGCCCAATATCCCCTTTGTGGGGGGCCGCATAGAGGGCGAGGCTTTAGAAGTAATCCAAGATAAATTAGCCTCTTGTAACTGTCCAAGGGCGTCGATTTTAGGTATCGATTATAGCCGCAATATTACTGCTACCAATAATGGTATTTCCACCTTCGATTACCATGGACCCAACTGGCAATTAGAAAATTTAAGCCCTGCCCTAGCCGGCCCCTATCAGGCTGATAACGCCGCCATGGCCGTGGCCATAGCCGAAACTCTCTGTAATTTAGGTAGCCAAAATAGCCTAGATAGCTTGGGTAGCTTGGGTAACTTAGGTAACTTAGATAGCTCAGGGAAATCGGCTAGCCTTGCTTTTAATATTGATTCTGAAAACATTCGTAGCGGCCTCCTTTCGGTTAACTGGCCGGGCCGGGCTGAAACCTTCGCCCCGGGCGCCTGGCCGCCTGACGGCAGCGCTAAAGCCCCTCTAATTATCGACGGCGCCCATAACCCTGGCGGGGCCAAGGCCCTGTTGGAACTCATGGCTACTCTCCCCCGAAAGCGACTCCACTTAATTTTGGGAGTCATGGCCGATAAGGACATCGGCGGGGTATTGGGCCCTATTTTGCCCCAAGCTGACCGGGTCTACCTGACTAGGCCCCTTTATCACCGGGCAGCTACGCCTGAGGCCTTACTCGATAGGTTAACTAAGGCTTTCGGGCCCCCGCGAGTTCCCACCGGCCTCTACAAAACTCTACCCGAGGCCATTAACACGGCGGCCCGCGAAGCCGCCCCCGAGGATCTAGTCGTGATAAGTGGATCACTATTTACTGTCGGCGAAGCCCGGGCTTACCTGACGGGCGCTCCAGCCGTTGAATCCAACTAACCGTGACTTTTAAACATAAACATAATATAAAAAAATACTCTCAAAAAAAGTCGCCTTTACGGTGCCTTGGTATATTTTTTGGCTATCTCATCATAGCTATCGGGATCTATTTTCCCCAAAATCTTCTGGCCGCACCCGATCAATCCCCGCCGCCAGGACAAAATAAGTCTTTAGAACGGGTCAAGATGCAATTGACCGACGCAACACCTCCGGTGGAGGTCGAAGCCGACCGCGTCCTCCACGACCGCGAGACCGGTCAGCTCTTGTTTATCGGAAACGTCATCTTAACTCGGGCCGATGAGATCATTACCGGCGATCGAGCCCTTTGGCATGAACCCACCAGATCGGCTGAGATAAGCGGCTCGGTTACCCTAAAAACCGCCGATTTTTCGGCTACCGCTTCAAGGGCCGCAGTCAACATGGATCTTAAGCTAGCTAAGATCTACGACGGCCACGCCTTCTTTCCAGCCCGCCACTACTATGTCGAGGGCGACGTTATCGAGCGGCAGGGCCCTGAGACCCTTTACATCAATGAAGCCTCCTTTACCACCTGCGACGGAACTAAGCCCTCTTGGAGCCTTAAGGCCACCAATTTCTTAGTCAACCGCGACGGCGTAGCTACAGCCTCGGGCGTTAGATTTGATAATAAATACTTTCCCATGTTTTACTTACCCTACTTCATGGTGCCCGTCCAAAGAGAGCGCCAGACCGGGTTTTTGATCCCCAATGGCGGAAATTCTAGCCGCGATGGGTTTTTTATGGCCGCCCCCTTCTTTTTGGAGCTGGCCGAAGACTACGATCTGACCTTCCTGCCCTTCTACCGCTCCGAAAGGGGCCTGGCCATGACCATTGAGGGCCGTTACAACTTGGCCTCCGGCCAGGGCATATGGCTAGCTACCTATTTAAGAGACGCCAAAAGTAATGTCTACTACTACCAAAACCCCGGTCGCCCTAAACGCGATTCCCGGGAGCTTTACTGGCTCAGGGCTCAAAACACCTGGAACGCCTGGGATTGGGATTTTAACTTAGATCTCGATATCGTATCCGATCCTCTTCTTTTATACGCTTTCCGCAACGACGCTGACGGCTTTAACTACTCCCAAAGCCTCATGACCCGATATTTTGGCCGCACTTTAAACGAAGAACTCGATCCCACTAGGCTATCGACCTTTTTTGCCCAAAGGGCCTTATCAGACATGTATTTTAGGGGATCACTATCTTATACCGATAACCTCTACCGCCGTAACAACATCGATACTCTACAAAACATACCAAGCCTTCAGTTTAACCTAATCAGCCGCCCCTTAGGTTTTGGGCCTCAGATGCCCTCTTCGCCCCATGGCCCTAGGTTTTCCTTAGACGCCCAATACGATTTTTTTACAAGAAAATCAAATAATCTAAGTACGGTAACCGAGACCGGTCAGAGGCTCAGCCTCACGCCCTCGCTCTATTATAACCACGATATAGCTAAGCTCATGAAACTTGAAGTCGACGCCGGCCTTCAGTTTTCTTCATACCTCCCCACCGGTTTAAGACCGGCGGCTAAAGGCTATGAGCGCCATCGCGATTTTGAGAGCTCTATTTCAGCCGACTTTAAGGCTCAATTATCGACCTCTCTTCAGAGGGTCTATGATGTTGGTTTAGGTAACGCCGTGGCGACCTTGCACCAGGTGACGCCGGTCTTATCTTTGGAAATCGTTGAAGCCCCCAACCAAGAGACTCTCCCCTATTGGGACATGCTCGATCGCAGGCTAAATAGGCGCACCTTGCGCTACGGGATCGAAAATAACTTTATCTCCAAAACCCCCGTCTTAAACGCTAAAGGTGAGGTTATAGCCAACAACTACCGCCAGCTCATTAAGATCGGGGTGTATTCGAGCTATGAATTTGCTTCTAATTTAGAATTAGCCGAGCGCGATTGGGCCCGCTACTACACCACCGGTTATTTCGATCGCGGCGTGGGTCCGGTGGATTTTGAGCTCTCAACCAATTTACTACCCAATGTTTCAGCCAGGCTCTTATCTAGTCTCGACGGACGGACCGGAAACTTTACTTCCCACGAAATTTCCATGAGATTAGCCGACAATCGCGGCGACTCTTTATCGATGATCTACGACTACGATAAGCCGACCATCAGACAAGGACCAACTCAGGTCAATAACCTCAGCCAAATCCGAGGCGACGCCTCGTTTAACCTGACTAACGGCTGGACGGCCAGCTTTTCCACGCGCTATGATTTTAACAAAAACCAAGAACTTGAAACCTATGTTACCCTCAAATACAGCTCCCAGTGCTACGGCGTCTCGGTTATCTACTACGATACTTACGACGATCAAAGGGTCGGCCTAGTTATCGATCTCTTGGGCCTGGGATCTTTTGGCACCCCTGCTACCAGTTTATCATCTTCGGATAGTAATTAATCCTTTTAGGCGTCTGTTTTCGATTAAAAAGAAGGCCTAAAAGCCCCCCTCTATAGGAATCCCCCATAATGGCCAAGCCCGAAAAAGACTTAAAGAGCCAATACCGCCGCGATCTGACGGAAAACTTTCCTAGCTCTCTTACCATAAAATTTGGCGAGAGCGTTTTAATTTATGAAAAAACTCTCTTTAGGCTGCCAAATGAAAAAGGCGATCTTATCGAAAGCGGCCTTAGATACGGCGAAAACCCTGACCAAATTGCCGCAATGTATAGGCTAATTAACGGTAACCTCTTAGCTTTTGGCGCCAGCTATTTGGGCCCAAATGATGCCCTCATATCGTCACTGGGCGTAGAGGGATCGACATCAAAGATCTTTGGCAGCCGAAAGCATCCCTCCAAGACCAATTTGACCGACGTGGATTCGGCTCTAGGGATTCTCCGCTATATCCATCAAAAGCCGGCGGCGGTTATCGTTAAACACAATAACCCCTCGGGCGCGGCCTGGTCCGACTCCATTTCATCGGCCTTCAACAAGGCCTTTGAGGCCGATAGAGTCGCCGCCTTCGGCGGGGCCTTGGTGGTCAACCGTCCGTTAGACGCTACCTGCGCCGAACTTATTAACACTAAGTACATGGAAGTCGTGGCCGCACCTGACTTTGAAGATAATGCCATTGAAATTCTATCAAAAAAGCCTGATCTTAGGATTTTTAAGATCCCCAACTTAAACCGCCTACCAGACTACCAGGCCTTAAACTACCTAGATTTTAAAAGCCTCATGGATGGAGGCTTAATCATCCAAAAGTCCTCCACCAATAAGATCCTTAAAGCTTCTGATTTTACGATAGCCTCAGCTGAAAGCTTCGGTAAGACCATCGTATCGATAAGAAAACCCACGGAGAACGAAGCCCAAGATCTTTTATTTGGCTGGGCCGTGGAGCAGGGCGTGACCTCCAATAGCGTTCTCTTTGTTAAAGATGGGGTCACGGTCGGTATTGGCTGCGGTCAACAAGATAGGGTCGGGGTGGTGGCTATCGCCGCCTTCAAAGCCAGACGAAATTTAGCCGAATCGCTAGCCCATAGCTACTACAATACTACCTATGAAGAGCTTAAAAAAAAGGCCATGGAAAACGCTCCAGAAAGCTCCCTAGAAATAGATAAGCTAAAACAGATAGACGCCCATATTGAGGCCCAATGCGGCGGTCTTAAGGGCTCATCGATGGTTTCCGACGCTTTCTTTCCCTTCCGAGACGCTGTGGACTTAGCTATCGAGCAAAAAGTTACGGCCATTGCCCACCCCGGGGGATCGCTTAGAGACTACGAAAGTATTGAGGCCGCTAACGCTTCTGACCCGCCGGTTGCCATGGTCTTTACCGGTCAAAGGGCCTTTCGCCATTAGAAATGCTATTTTTAGAAGGTTAAAAACATGTGGCCTTTTGATTTGCATTTGGGTCCTTTGGTCCTTAACCTCTACGGCCTGATGGTCTGTATAGGTATTGTCGCCGGGCTCATGCTACTTCGCTTTAGCGCGCCTCTGGCCGGACTATCCTATGACCGGGTCTTTAACCTGGCTTTTTGGCTTATCCTAGCCGGCTTAGCTGGCTCAAGAATCGCTTATGTTCTAAACAATCTATCGTCCTATATTTTCCGCCCCTCGCAAGCCCTAATGTATTGGCAAGGGGGCTTAATGTTTCAGGGCGGCTTAGCCGGCGGGCTCATTCTCCTCTTTATTTTCTATTTCTTGGGCCGATTAAACTTACTAATGACCGGTGACGCCTTGGCCCCAGGTCTGTCTCTTGGCCAGGCTATTGGCCGTCTGGGCTGCTTAGCCGCCGGCTGCTGCTATGGCCGACCGGCCCCGCCCTGGTTTCCGCTCTCAATTAGCTTTCCGCCTGGCGCCATCGCCCCTAACGGGCTTCCTCTCTACCCCACCCAAGCTATTGAGTCCTTTGGGCTCTTTTTATTGACGGCCTTAATGATGTGGCGATTAAAGACAAAAAAATTCTCTAAAGGCTCAATTATGGCCATGTACCTTGTTGGCACAGGGTGTTTAAGGTTAATTACCGAGTTCTTTAGAGGCGATAGGCGGGGGGAGCCTTTTTGGGGTCTGGCTCCGACCAGCTGGGCCGCCGTGTTTATCTTATTTGGCGGGCTATTTCTCTATTGGAATATACACTTAGCCCGAAAGCTTGCCAAACCCTCTAGTCAAACCTAACATCGCCATCATCCGAACCCAACTTCTCTATCTAGCCACTCCTAACAACACCATCTAGCCAAGCCTTACATCGCCCCCCATATAATCCCAACAACGCCATCTAGTTAAGCCTAACAACGCCTCCCATATAATCCCAACAATACCCTCTAGCTACGCCTAATTACCCCCTAAGAGCAAATTGGCGGACAATGTCCGCCAATTTGCTTTTAGCCTTTAGTGTGACTTTTTACCCATCAGATGAGCTTTAAGGCGTCGTCTAAGGCCTCGATGATGTCATCTATGTGCTCAATACCAATGGAGAGCCTTATCAGATCATCGTGGAGCCCGCCAGCCGCCTGGGCGTCGCCAGAGAGCTGCGAGTGGGTGGTGGTCGCCGAATGGATGATTAGGCTCTTAGCGTCGCCAACATTGGCCAGTAAGCTAAAGAGGCTGATGTTATCGACGACCTTGATGGCCGCTTCCCTACCGCCCTTGACGCCAAAGACCACCATGCCGCCAGCCCCCTTGGGGAGGTACTTCTGAGCCAGTTCGTAGGAGGGGTCGCCCTTAAGTCCAGGGTATCTTACCCAAAGGACCTTGGGATGTTTCTTTAGGTATTCCGCTGTTGCTATAGCGTTTTCCGAGTGCCTGGCGATGCGCAAAGGGAGCGTCTCTACGCCCTGCAAAAACTGCCAAGCCGCGTCCGGGGCTAAGGTCGGGCCCTGGTTGCGCAATCCCACGGTCCGCAATCTTAAGGCAAAGGCCACCGGATTTAGCGGGCCCAAATCGTGGGCAAACTTAAGTCCGTGGTAGCCGCGATCTGGCTGGTTGTATAGCTCAAATTTTGGGTCGGTCCAGTCAAAGCGTCCACTATCGACCAAGGCCCCGCCAATACCTATGCCGTGACCGCCGATCCACTTAGTTAGCGAGTGAATGACCACGTCAGCCCCGTAATCGATGCTCCTAAGTAAGGGCGGCGGGGTGAAGGTGGCGTCCACTAAAAGGGGCAGATGGTGTTTTTTGGCTACCTGAGAGTATTTTTCCAAGTCCGCCACGTCTAAGACCGGGTTACCGATGGTTTCAACAAATATGGCCCTAGTCTTTTCGTTGATGGCCGCCTCAACCGCCTCTAAATCGTTAATGGGGGTGAAGCGGACGGTGATATTGTTTGACTGCGGCAAAATGGCGTCAAACATGGTGTAAGTGCCGCCGTAGAGATTAACGGCGCTAACTAATTCGTCACCGGCCTTTAAAATATTGGTGATGGAAAAATAGACGGCTGAGGTCCCGCTTGATAGGGTTAGCCCGGCAGCCCCGCCCTCTAGGGCGGCTAAACGCTTTTCTAAGACATCGTTGGTGGGGTTCATTAATCTCGCGTAGATGTTCCCCAGCTCCTTAAGAGCGAACAGATTGGCCCCGTGTTCGCTGTTTTTAAACTTATAGGCTGTCGTCCGGTAGACAGGAACGGCTCTAGCCAAAGTGGTCGGGTCAACCTCTTGACCGGCGTGGATGGCCAATGTTTCCGGACGGTAATTTTTCTCGCTCATTCTCTACTCCTAGCTCTCCTAGTTGGGCTAACACAGCCCGATTAATAAAAAAAAGCTGAAGATCGAGTTTATCTTCAACCTTCAGCAAGCTGATCAGCTAAATCGGCCAAGGCCTTTACGGCGCATTTTTTGTTCTTTTAACTTAGCACATGACCCTACCTTTGACAAGAAAAATCGAAAAATCTAAATAGCTGTGGTTGGCTTGTACTGTTTCATGCTGGTCAGAAAAAGGCATAAAGAGGCTGGAAGAGGATAAGACAGAGCGAGGAAAGCTAAGACAAGCGAAGATGCTCAAGGGGAGAATAGGGCTAGCGTAGGCTTAGGGAGAGATGCGGCTAAATTTGGCTGATAAATCTAGGTTCCGGGTGGAACCAAAGATGGTGTTGGCCATCTTTGATTCCGCCGGAATAACTAGTGAGGAGACCTTAGTCGTCACCAGGGCCAAAGGCGTTCAGAGAGGTAATCTCTATACCCAAATGGCTGCTTGACAGTTGTGAAGGTAGCGGTTGACTGCTGGTGTGGCTATCGAAGTTATCAGGGCAGGCTTGACGCATAATGAATTGCTTAAGATCGCTAAACATTTCGGCAAACGAGTACGGCGGATGCTGATTGAGGTATTCGTGAACTCTCAAGTTAATGCCGATCAAAACGCTGTGCATAATGACCGTGGCCGCCGTCTTGCTGTCAAAGGGCTGGGCCATCCCTCTTTCGATAAACTTTTCAAACCAATTTTTCATAAAGTTAATGCTATAGTCTAAAAAAGTATTGGTGTAGATCATAGCCGAGCGGCGATCGCGAAATTGCTCGGTCTGCACCAGAGAAAAGGCATAACAAGTAAAGGAATTGGACATCCGAATGGGTTCAAGGAAAATGATATCCAAGACCTCAGAAAAGGACTGAGCCGTGGCCAGCATGTCGTCAAGGTGTTTAAAGTAGAGAAGGTATAAATCTTCGGCGTGTTTAACTACAGCGTCAAACAAGGCCTCCTTGCTGGCGAAGTGATTGTACAGCGAAGAAGGCTTGACTCCAATTTGGCTGGCGATGTCCCGGATAGAGACAGCGTCAAAACCCCGCTTAGCGAAAAGAATTGTCGACTCAAGGACAATCATCTCCTTGGTCTTTGAGGAGTCGTCAAAGAGAGGTAATGTTACGACCTCACCGAAGATTTTATACTTCAGATCGATCTGATTTTTCTGACTCATGAAAACCACCAAAATGTCCCAAATATATTGCTATTTTTTTGAGACATCCTTAAGAAAGACAAGCTTGTGATCCAAAAGACTGGCTGATTCTAATTTTATTAATAAAATTCTAAACTTACATGCCTTGAGGATCGATAAAGGCCAGATCATAACAGGAAGAACTTTCCTCCTCCCAAATACCGCTAAACCTCCTCCAGAAAATGGCAGGTCGAATTTAAACTACGACCTTGAACACAATGTTACCCATCCTGCGAGCGAACAATTGGTCTAGGACCTTAACGCGGATCGCTGTTTGCTCAAGGGTTTTATCCCTACATGACCCGCTGTCGGCCGCGCGTCTCGTCCGGCGGCCCTGCTGGCGCCACCCCCAAATGGGGCGACTGACCCGGCATATTTGCGCCTCAGCCAACTAAAGTCGGGCTAAAATAGTCAACTAGGCAAAGATCAGATATTATTAAACTTATCCCATAGTTTGGTCGGTCCGAACGCTAACTCTATGGTCTTAGCCTAAGCCCCAAACCGCCTCCTAAAACAACTTCAAGATGGACTAGAAGAAAGAAATGATTGCCCGTACGGATCATTTTTTCTGATAACTTCAGATAATTAAAGTGATTTTAGGAAACCTCAGGGCTAAAAATTAGGCGTTTTAAGCCCCGAAAATGGTTGCGCCACCTAAGTGTTGAGCGGTGAAATAACGTACGCTCATGGCTATCATAATAAAAACATTAGATATGTCAAGATATTTTTTCGTTGCTGGCTCAAAGTTGCGCCCTATCTAGTCTTCCTCTGCCAACCTAGCTAACGATCAGTACCTACAGGTTGACCCATTGAGGGCGATTCGCTGGGTAAACTAACAAGCCAGTTGCTGGTGGCTGACGAGACATAGAGGGGTACGGAAATTTTAACCGCCTCGCGATTGAACCAATTGGGCTGGAATACCTCGAAAAATGGCTGATTCCAATTGAGGATATAGTCCGAAGGCGTCTTCCAACCGCTGATGAGCTGACTGTAGACCTTAGCCAGATTTTTCTCCGGTTTCTCCACCCGGCTGCCGTAAAGGCCAGCGCTTAAATCTATGGGAACCAGATCGTCGGCCAGTTGGTCCCCCTCGTAAGTTTCCACCGCCGTCCAATACTCAAAAAACCCGCTGTTGTTGTTGAGTCTGGCGCAGACCCCATAGAGATTTCTATGGGCCACAAGATCGTTGTGGCTAATACGTTCCAAAAATTTATACCACAATAGATCATAATACATTTCCACATTACGGGAATCTAAGATAGAGCAGAAACCCACCAATCGTCTTTTTCTTAAGGTTTCAACTGCGTCAATCTGAACTATGGCCGTCATGGCAAAAGCCTCCAAAATTTAGGGTTTTCCAAAAAACCCCGACCGGACTTAAGTCCGGGCAGTTGGGCCGTCCCTCGCCCCAGGCCCGCCAGGTCAGTGGCGGGAAACAAAACCAACTAACATTCGTTCGGCAGTTGCCAGACGAATTTACCGATCTTAATGAAGCATAATTTTCCGTAGATAAAATTTAATTCAAAAGTTGGGTTGGTAGTTGGTTTAGCCAGTTAGCGGTCAGTTT
>JAITJB010000319.1 GCA_031279155.1 Deltaproteobacteria bacterium
TATGGGCCGGTATTACGCCCAACGCCCAACTCGCCAAAATCAAACAAGACATAGACTTAGACCTTGTAAGTTCACTTGGGTTTGGTGTGGATAAAAAATTCCTGCCCCACCTGACTCTAGCTAGGACCAAAAAAAACAGCCAGAGTGTTGCCACTCTGGCGCGTAAATTCGAAGGCCGCCTCTTTGGGCGATTTATGGTTACCGACTTAATTCTTTATCAAAGTAAATTACAGCCCACCGGAGTTATCCACACTCCTTTAGAGGTTATTACTCTTAAAAAATCCCAAGACCCTGCCTTAGAATAATCGGAACATCTTCTACCAAGGAGATCAAGGTTGAGGGTTTACCGGGCACCGGGCCGCCATCGATGACAGCGTCAACTGTTCCCTTAAATAGCTCGGCGATCTCCTCCGGATTAACTAGGGCCTGACTGTCAGCCTCAAGTTTAGCCGAAGTGTTAATAAGCGGGCGACCTAAGGCCTGGACCAGACCGATGGCGATGGGATGGGCCGGTACGCGCAAACCCACCTCATGGCGCTTGGTCAGCATTATCTGAGGAACCAGCCTGGTGCCTGGCAGAACAAAGGTAAAGGGCCCTGGTAATAGGCGCTTAAGCGTTCGATAGGCAAAGTTGGATAATAAGGCGTATTCAGAGATATGGGTGAGATCGGCGCAGATGATACTAAAGGGCATTTTAGGGTTGCGCTGTTTGACCCGGTAAATCTTCTCAATAGACTTCTTTTGAGACAGAGCGCAGCCAATGCCGTACTGCGTGTCAGTCGGGTAAGCGATGATAGCCCCTTGAGTGAGCATATCGGCAACCTTAGTTAGAAGTCGACCCTGGGGGTTTTGCGGGTTAATAGTTATGATCATTAAATTCCCGAACCTGAATCAACGCCAAAGACAATCACCCGGTTGCGACCGTTATTTTTGGCTTCGTAGAGAGCCTTATCAGCCCTGGATATAAAATCTACCTCTGGCTCGCCGGCGATATAGCCGCTGACGCCGGCGCTCAAGGTCACCGGGACGTTAGTTCCTCTGATGGTGATCTGCGTCTCTTCGATCCGCCGCCGAATTGATTCGGCCAGTTCCCCGGCCGCCTCGGCCTCTATGCCGCGGCACAGCAAGACGAACTCCTCACCGCCGTAACGGCAGGCTACGTGTTCTTCGCCGCCTATAGTTTTAATGATCTTAGCGCAGATCATTAAAACTTTGTCGCCAATAGCATGGCCATAAGTATCGTTAATATATTTAAAATGATCGAGATCAAAAATAGCTAAGCTCAGATTGTCGCCTGGCTTATAGCTGGCGGCAAAATCCTGGAAACTCTGGCTCATATATCGGCGGTTGTAAAGTTGGGTCAACTCGTCGATGCTAGCTAGCCTTGTCTGATCTTTGAGCTCAGCCGTGAGGTTAGCGATAACCCTATTGGAGGCCTCGATTAGATCAGCCAAGGCCGTCTGGCTATCCATGGCCGACTTAGTTTCGACCAAGAGGCTATCGACCATATCCCGCATATCATCGACGGCCAGATCGCCAGACTCCATCTGAATAGCGCTATCAGACAAGACCTGTTGGAAACGACCAGTTGAATCTAAGCTCTGGCCTAAATTTAGTTCCAGCGATTGGCTGATGTTGCCGATTTTCTCCCCCATCTGAGTCAGAGCCTTGACCTTCTCGTTATCGACATCATAGAAGATCTGATATAGCCTTCGGCTGACGGTAGGGGTAAACAGGCTTTCGTATTGGAGAGCGTCATTTAATTGACGATTTAGTTCAGGATTATTGGCCAGGAAATAATCATAAAAAAGATGATAATTTTCCGGAATCAGGGGGATTCGTCTCCTGGCGAGGAAGGGAAGCAATTTTTTGGCCAGCTCATAAGAAGAATCCATCAATTCATTAAATTGAGTTATTTCCTCGGATTGATTGGCCTTGACTGGTTTTTTAAGATTTTCCACTTTGAAACCGCTAAAGAAAAACAGGACAGGGACAACTAAATAATATAATAAACGTCATTTGCTTCTAATGGCCGGCCCAACTCGACAAAATTTCCCGAAATTTTCCATTATTATTTTCCGCTTCAGAAAAAGTAGTTTACAAAAAAACTAGCTACTTCCACTTTTTCCAGCCATACTTGGCTATTTTAACCCATGCGGCGTCTAATGTCCAGAAATCTAAACGGGGGGAGCGTAGCCAAAACCCAAGTGGTTTTTCTAATATTTTAGCCCATAGCAGTACCTCCGGCTAACCTAGCCGGTCCGACCGCCATGGGCTAAAAGGATTGACGAAAATCTCCGGGGCGCATTAGTCCCAGGTGTTTTGCCTCAAAGTATATTATAACCCTAGATCTTACTGTTTAAATTCGCCGTTAGCGCCAGATGATCCGTTTTTTTCGTTAAACTCAGCCTTAGGGCTTATAGGCTCGGTATCGGGCTGAGCAAAACCAAACTCCTGGATCTCGCGGTTAAAATCCTCCAGGGTTTTAAATTGACGGTAGACGCTAGCGAAGCGCACGTAAGCTACTGGATCGATACTTTTCAAAAAGGCCTCAACTTGACTTCCGATGTCCCTGGTATGGACCTCGTGATAGCTACTTTCTTGAAGCTGCCTTTCGAGGCGATCGATAAAACCCTCGATCTCAGCTACCGGCACCCGCCTTTTCTGGGTGGCGGTGATAATACCCCGTGAGAGCTTATCCCGGCTGTAAGGCTCCCGGCGACCGTCCTTTTTAATTAACATGGGAATGTGATCTTCGACCTTCTCGTAGGTCGTAAAGCGCTTCTCGCAGACCAAACATTCCCTGCGGCGGCGGA
>JAITJB010000107.1 GCA_031279155.1 Deltaproteobacteria bacterium
CGGTGGCGGCGGCGGCGGTGGTGGCGGTGGCGGCGGCGGCGGCGGCGGCGGCGGCGGCGGCGGCGGCGGTACTGGTGGTGGCGGCGGTACTGGTGGTGGCGGCGGTACTGGTGGCGGAGGACCGATATTAGTATATCCTATTGAAGTGGTTCCCCAAGCTAAGGTCATAAGTGAAGCCCACTCGGCCTCTATGGGTTTTATTGCTATGAACAGCTATTGGTTGGCTGACCATAGTTATCAACAAGCTGATATGGCCTTCCAGCACACGGTTAAGGCCTGGGCTCCCTTTGGCGGTTTTGACGGCAGCTGGCTCCATTCAGGTAAGGATCCGGTCATTGCTCTGGAAGCGGCTACGGCCATGATCGGCGTGGCTTATCAGAAGCCCTTTGACAACTCCCGGTTTTTGACGGCAGGATTTGTTGAGGCCGGATTCGGTCGGTATCGCCTAGAGGGCGACTTTGAGCCCGTCTACCCTGAAGTGGTTGGCTTTACCCATACCAAGACAGGCGCCAAAGGTGATGTACGTACCCTGGCCGTAGGTCTCTTAGCCAGGCAGCGTTGGAACAATGGCTTTAGGATTGAAGCTGCGGCTAGGTTTGGGCGGGTTCAGAATAGTTTTACCTCCAATCTATTTGATACTGCCGAAGGTGAGACCTTACACTATAAATTCGAGTCGCCCTTCATAGCCCTTCACGGCGGATTGGGGTATGAGTGGGAGATAAATGACCACTCACGGCTCGATTTAGTTGGTCGCTACTACTACTCGGCCCAAAAAGGTAAAACAGTGGACTTAGGTCACGGCGACACCATTGAATTCAAAAAGGGCGTTTCCCATAAGGTCAGGGCCGGTACACGCTACACTCGTGACCACAATACCCGCATGTCTTACTACGTAGGCGCTTACTGGGAGCGCGAGTTTGACGCTGAAGCCGAGGGCACCATCTACGGTCAGAAATTTGTGGCCAACGGTTACAAGGGCGACACCGGCATTGGCGAGATCGGTATCGTCTTCCACTCCACCGAAGATCGCAAGTGGAATGTCGAGTGCGGTTTCCAAGGTTACATCGGACGCAACCGTGGTTTTTCTGGCGGCCTAAGGGTTGGCTACCAGTTTGATTGATCAAAATAGTCCTAGCGTTTAGATAGCAGCCAGGGTAAGGATGCCTCTTGGGCGTTCTTACCCTGGCTTTTTGTTTGGCAAAATATGAGGCCAGAAACATAGGTTTTAAAAAGTGCGGAAAAATATTAAAATACGAGATTATGAAAGATGACCCTAACAAAAGCGGTTATGAGAAGATTTACGATTGGGTTGCCTCTGACCTAGAGGGATTTGATCTGGTCAAAAACGCCCCTTACCTAAAGCTTACGGTAGCCAGTACCGGCGAGGTCATTGTCCCTCTCCTCGGTCGCGACTATCTGGTCAGTAACCAGGGAGTCCGCCCAGCTGACGGCCAATACGCCAATTTTAATCGCCTAAGTTTAGCTGCCCATTACGCCATGTCCATGGGCCGGGGCGAGCCCTCGATGGATTTTGTTAAGCTCGCCGTCCTCTCAGGGGTTCCGGTAGGTACAGCCGGCGGCTCATATGATCGCAACGCCATGGCCGGACCCATTGCCAAAAAGTATGGCAGCGACTTCCCCGGCTTGGAGGCGGCGATCAGCCGCTTGGGCGGACGCCCAGTGCCGCACCCGGTGGGCGTCTGCTGGTTGGTTTACGCCTTACCTCTCATGCCTATAAAACTTATTTTCCAGGAAGCTGACGAAGAATTTGAGGCCGAGTTTACCGTGCTCTTCGATAGGAGTGCGACAAACTTTATGCGCTTTGAGGCCATTGGCTTTTTAGGCGGCTCACTGGTGGATGAACTGGTCAACAAGTAAAGGCGGCGATTATCTGGCCCGGGGACCAATTAACCCGGGATTTTTTTTATTTTTAGGGATTTTCACTGTCTACGTAGACAATTTTGCTTAGCCTTGACTAGGGAAGGGTGACGTTTTGCGAATGTTAACCTAAATAATTGACTTATTAATAGCATATCGAAAATATGATTGATTATTTTCGGTCATAAATGTAAAATTTAAAATACCGGTCCAAAGGCCTGGGTAAAATCAAGACCAGAGCGTGGCTTTGAAATGCTCCTGGCTGGCGGACAAAAAATTATTCTATGAACAATTGGAATCGGAAAAATCCTCGATATCGTCGTTCTGATAGCCAAGGGCTTAGTGGTTTATGGTCAAAGTTTACCAAAGCCCTTACTTTTCGTAAGCCAGCTAAGATTAAGCGGCCAGAGGCGCCCAAAAGTCAACCGATAGAGCCCTTAAGTGGGGCTAAAGAAGCGGTTACCCCGATAGCCCCCAAAGCCCTGGACTCAAATTCGGCTCCTGACTACTCGGGCATTGTTGAGCGCCTCAGATCTGGCCAAAAGTCGCCTTTCCAGATTTTGGAATCTAAGCTTAAGGCGGAATCCAATGAGGCCTCATCTCAAGAGGCTAAAACTACTGAAAGTAGCCAAAAGCCCTTGGAATTGAGCGATTTAGGCCGCGAGGTAGCTGAAAATTTAGATCTAGAGAGCTTAGATGATGAGGTTAGCGGTAAACCTTCTAAAAACAAGTTAGATACAAAATCCCCTTCACTAAGTCCGCCTAAGGCGGGGCTAGATACGCTCAAAGCTAAAACTAGGATTATGCGGCCCTGCTTGTTGGGGGTTCTTTTAATTATCTTAGTTATCGCTCTTTGTTATGGCTTAATGGACTTTAAGCCGGGCCCAACGGCTCCAACGGACCAGCCGGCCCAAGTTGCTCAGGTCCGCCAGCCACTAGCTCAATCAGTGGTAACGCCCTCAGGCTTGGCCCCGGATTTGGCTTCCGGGCCCATGGCCGAAGATCGCGATTGGCGCTATAGACTTACTGAGGCCTCTTATGTGATTGAAAAGGGTGGTAGCCTCAGCCGAGCTCTGGAGGCTTTAGGCCTCAGCCAGGCTCAGAGGCGAGGCTTTTACCAAGCTATCGAGCGCAAAGGGATACTAACTAAGGTTATGCCCGGCGAAGAATTTAGGGCCCTGTGGTCAGACCCCTTGCGGCCCGAGGAGAGCTTAGAGAGGCTTGAGTATCGGGCAAGACCAGGCGATCGACCTTTAGTCTTTCTGCCAGGCGGGCCCGATGGGTTTATCTGTTTTTCGGCGGCAGCCCCGGCCAAAAAAATCCACCAGGCCACCGAAGGCACCGTGACTGAAACCTTTTGGGGAGCGGGTGAAAAGGCCGGTTTAGAACCCTGGGTCATACTCCATCTAATCGATCTGATGGCCTCCCAGGTCGATTTTGTCAGCGACATAAGAAAAGGCGATGATTTTCAGCTCTTGTTTTTGGGCGAATACCAAGAGGGCCGCCTGATCACCAAGCCGGTCATCGAGATGATTCGCCTAACCAATGACGGTAACAGGTACGAGTTTTACCGTCACGTAGGCGACGATGGCCGAGAGGGATATTTCGACGTCCAATTTCGGTCAATTAACACTAACTTTTTTAAAAGTCCCTTACAGTACTCGAGGATCTCTTCGGGCTTTAGCTTGGCCAGGGCCCATCCTATCCTAAAAATAGTCAGGCCCCACTTGGGCGTGGATTACGCCGCCCCCGAAGGGACGCCGGTTTCGGCTGTAGCGGACGGCGTGGTCGTCTCAGCCGGTTTTCGGGGTGATTATGGCCGGCTGGTCGTCTTAGATCACAGTGGGGAATACCGCACCATGTACGGTCACCTCTCGAGGATCGCCAAGGGTTTAGCCCCAGGGGTTAAGGTCGCCCAAGGAGAGCTTATCGGTAACGTCGGCATGAGCGGCCTGGCTACTGGTCCGCACTTAGATTTTAGGCTCCTTCACAAGGGGAAGTTCGTTGACCCTGAGGTGGCTTTAAAGGCCCAAGAAGGTAAGCCCATGCCCTCTGATGAGCGCATGCGTTTTGCTGAGGCCGTAACT
>JAITJB010000170.1 GCA_031279155.1 Deltaproteobacteria bacterium
CAAAGGCGCATTGGACAGTTGATCGAAGAAATCGACCGCCTGCCTCAAGATAACGAAAAAGCTATCAATGAGCTCGTTAGCGAGCTCTTAAATCTCTCTAAGCGCTACGGAATTTTAACGCCCTACACTAGTTTTCTGGCTTTAGAAGACCAAAAAATTGGCAATAATATGATTTTGGCCCAAAACACCCGGCAAAATCTAACTAAACTACAAGACGTAGTTGGCTCTACGGCTAACTACCAGCGTCAGAATAAAGAAGATCTCCTAATGTCTCAGGCCCCCATGGCCGCTATGCCGTCAGCCGTGATGAAAAGCGAATCAAGTGCTGTCGATCAATTCGTGGCCTCCTCAAAGGCCCAAATGATCGCGCCTAAACTTTTAGCTGACAAGGCCTTCTTTCTTAAAGACGGCCAGATGGTCGACGGCTCTTTAACCGATGAGGACATGAAAAATCTAAAAACCATCAAGAGATTTAGCCAAGAATACTACGCCTTAGCCGAAAAGCTAGGGCCCGGGCGCCTCAGCTGGCTCAGCCAGGTAGAGCCGACCGTCTTTAACTATTCGAGGGTCAACTACCTGATAGCTGATTAGAGATGAAAGACGAAAGAGCCCCGGGGGGAAATCCCCCCGGGGCTCTTTCGTCTTTAAAGGCTATAGAGGCCATAGAAGCGAGAAGAGTACTCTTTGGGCAGCGAGCCTAAATCAATACTCCTTGAATCAATACTCTTTGAATCAATATTCTTTGGGCAGGCGATTGAGCTGAGCGAGGGTAAAAACCGGGCCATCTTTACAGACGTACTCAGGACCCACGTTACAGCGACCGCAGATGCCCAGGCCGCATTTCATGCGGTTTTCTAAGCTCATGATGATGTTATCGGGTTTGTAACCAGCGTCTTCTAAAACTGGCTGAGTAAACTTAATCATGATTGGCGGACCGCAGATCAAGGCCGCCGTGTTTTCTGGCGGAGGACAGACCTCCTTAGTCACGGCCGGCACGAAGCCCACGCGATAGTTCCAATTGGGCACTTCGCGGTCAATGGTCACGTAGACGTTGATGTCGTCGCGCTTTTCCCAAGCCATCCACTCTTCTTTGTAGAGAAGCAGGCCCGGGGTCCTAGCGCCGTAAATAAAGGTGATCTGACCGTAGTTGGGCCGATTTGACGGCTCTAAAAGCCAGGTGATGGTCGATCTCAAGGTCGTAACGGCAAAGCCGCCAGCGATGATGACCAGGTTTTTGCCTTTTAAGCCCTCTAAGGGGTAGGGGTGTCCTAAGGGGCCCCGGATGCCCATGATGTCGCCAGCCTTCATGTTGTGCATGTAACTGGAAACCTGGCCGACGCGGTTGACGGTAAAGAGCACAAAGCCCTTTTCAGTTGGCGAGGAGGCGATGCCAATGGGGATTTCGCCCTGGCCGGGCACCGACAACTCGGCGAATTGACCGGGTAGGTAGGCGAACTTTTCCTCGTCGCCGGGGTTTAAGAACTCAAATTTAAAGGTCCTAAGGTTCTTGTCCTCGGTTTCGACTCTGATTTCCGCGATACGAACTGGATAAGGGAGGTATGGATTATTCACAGGGTTCACCTACTATGCCTGGCTCTGAGCGGGCGGCTGGCACATTTTCAAGGCCACCTCTCTGATATCGATGTTGACGGGACACATGACCACGCAGCGCCCGCAGCCGGTGCAACCTCTGATACCATCCTGCTTAAGCGGGATGTACTTGAGTTTGTGCATAAAGCGCTGTCTAACCCTTTCAGTCTTAGATGGCCTAGGGTTGTGACCGGTGCCATGGACGGTAAATAGCCAGCTCATGCAGGTATCCCAATTGCGCATCCTGATACCGCCCTGCTCACTTTGCTCGTCTTGGATGTCAAAACAGTGGCAGGTGGGGCAAAAGAAAGTGCAGACACCGCAGTTAAGGCAGTTCTCGGCCGTGGCCGTCCAGTGGGGATCCTGGAAAAGCTCCATTAGATCCTTATCGTCAATGGGCTTAAGGTCGGTACCCACACCTTGGGCCTCAATGGCTTTAGCCTCTTGCTTTTTGATCTCTTGGGCTAAATCTTCTTGGGCCGCATTGGTCTGTTTGATTAGCTCTTCGCCTTGAGCGGTCACCGGCTTAAGACCTAGGCCGCCCTCAACTTTAAAAGCTAGGACGTCGAGTCCAAGCTCGCCGTACGGCGATCCCCCCATGGCCGCGCAAAAGCACTGCGGGGAAGGGGAGGCGCAGGCCAAACCGATTTTGATGGTCTGCTCGTATTTGCCCTTCCAATAGGGGTCGGTAAACCGGTCGTTTTGAAAGACCCGGTTGGAGATTGATAAGCCCCTAGCGTCGCAAGGACGGATTCCGAAGATGACCGTAGGCTGAGCCTTATCCCCCAAGTCTTGGTAGACAAAGGGGTTGGGCTTATCCGATTTATTATGGAAGGCCATCAGGTTTTCCGATTGGGGGAAGAAGGCCGACTTCGGGGACATATGGGTGTTAGAGTAGTCTAGGTTGACCTTGTCAGGCCCAGCTTCCTCAAGTTTACACTTGTCACCCGTACCCTGGGGGGTCAGAAGGTGACGCCCATTGGCCAAGGATTGGAAAAATTCCTTTAGGCCACTTTCTTTAACTAAATATTCCGGCATCGTGGTAAGGACCTCTCTACTTTATGAAATCGGCCTGGTCATCGGTCTGGAACATGGTCAGAGGTGGTTTTTGATCCCAACTCTGGCCGGCCTCGTAGTGCCAATTGTTCTGAACCGTCAACTCCGTGACCCGGTTGAATTCTCTGACCTTAATATTGACGGGGCAGGCGGTCTCGCAGGCGCCGCAGGAGGTGCAGCGGCCTGAGCAGTGTAGACCCCTTAGGATATGGAAGGTCAGCGTGTCCATGGGATCGGTTGACTTACCTAGCCATTGGGGCCTGGTCTCGTCAACGAAACAAATGGGGCAGTAGCAAAGGGGGCAAGCGTTGCGGCAAGCGTAGCAGCGCAAGCAATCTTTGATAAGGTCCTTAAAATAGGCCATGCGCTCATCGGGGGTCTTATTGAGAAGCGCTTTGATGTCGGCGAAGTCGTCGGGGTTGGCCCCCGGCGTCTCTGGACCGATTAGCTCATCGGCCAATTTGGGGGTGCGGTTGGCGCAGGTTTGGCAATTGCGCCTTAAAACATCGGCCTTGTTGATCTCCGTGGAGAAACCCTCGCCTTTGACCGTGATGGCCTCGTCGGTCGTCTCCACTAGCTCTTTGATTGGCCGGGTTTCCTTGGCCAGGACCAGATTGGTATCGATCATGCCGGTGCAGGGCACACCGATGATATAGAGGTTATCCTTGAGGATTTGATTCTCAGTGACCTGGCCGACAGCGCTCCGGGCGTCACAGCCTTTGGCCACCAAGGCCACCTTACCGGGGCGGCCAGGTAGATAGTTGGCCAGGTTGATTCTGGCGAAGTTGCTCCAAATCAGCTGATCGCATTCAGCGGGCTTGCGAGCAAACATTGGGGAGGTGGTCATGGGAACGGTCCCCTGGCGGTAACCGATGACCACTTCGGCCCGACCGTCGGCCAGAAGTTTTCTGGCGCTTTCCCTAATTTTGCTGTTTATGTCAGATAAAGCTGGCATGTCAGGCTACCTCCGCCAGACCGAGCTTGAGGTCTTCTTTCCGGAAGGTGGTGTTGGGACCGCAGGCTTTAACGTGTTCCACCACGTCGCGGGCCATGGCTTGGAACTTGTTAGCCTCGGCTGAGGAGATCCACGAGAACCTAAGCCTGTTGGGGTCCACCCCGATACTCTCCAAAAGTTGGTGCATCAGGACGAATTTTCTACGGGCATGGTAGTTGCCAGCGATATAGTGGCAGTCGCCCGGATGGCAGCCGCTGATCCAGACGCCGTCAGCCCCCCGCTTAAAAGCCTCCATGATGAACTTTGGGTTTAAACGACCGGTGCAGGGGAGGCGGACTACCCGGAAATTCGGGGGGTAATCCAAGCGGCTGACCCCGGCAAGATCGGCCGCGCCGTAGGTACACCAGTTGCAGAAAAAAGCCACGATTTTCGGTTCGAAATCACTCATAAAAACCTCAGTTATTGTCCCGGGACTGTATTTTGGGAAAACCGGGGAATAAGGTACAATATCCCAAGGCCCCATCCGACAAAGATGGGGCCGGGTAATTTACAGCGCCGAGGCAATCTGGGCAAATAAGCCGGCGTTGGTGAATCCCCTAAGGGAGGGGGCGTCGGAGCGACAGGAGGAAGCGCAGTTGCCGCAACCCTTGCACATGGCCTCGTTGACCACACTTTTGCCTTTTTCATCAAGGCTGATGGCTGAAAATGGACAGACGGCAACGCAGACGCCGCAGCCCGAGCACTTGGCTTGGTTGATCTCAGCGACAATACCGCCCACGGTCATCTTAGGCTGAGTTAAGACCGTGACGGCCCTGGCCGCCGCCGCTTGGGCCTGGGCAATGACCTCATCCATGGGCTTAGGATAGTGGGCAATGCCGGCTAGGAACATGCCGTCGGTAGCAAAGTCCACTGGACGGAGCTTTTGGTGAGCCTCAAAGAACCAGCCGTCCTCATCTAGGGGCACCTTGTACTTCATGGCCAATTCCGTCTCGCGGCCAGAAACGATAGCCGCCGCCAAGATGGCCATATCGGGATTGATCAAAAGACGCAGGCCGCTTACGGGGTCAAGAATCTCAACTTTGATCTTGCCGTCGGCCTCACTAAACTTGGGCTTGTTCTCCAAGGTGTAGCGGACGAAGATGACGCCTAAGTCGCGGGCCTCTTTATAGAGATCCTCTTTTTGGGCGTAAGTGCGCATGTCGCGGTAGAGAACGAAGATCCTGGCTCCGGGATTTTTCTTCTTCAGTTCCACCGCCGTGTGGGCCGTGTGGCCACAGCAGACTTTGGAGCAGTACATGCGTTCAGGTTCGCGGCTGCCCACGCACTGAACGAAGACGAAGGTCTTAGAATTGCGGACCGCGTCGTCGTCGCTCTTGATCATCTCATCGAATTCCAGCTGCGTTACCACTTTGTTGTTTTGGCCGTAGAGGTACTCGGTGGGCTTGTGTTCCTTAGCTCCGGTGGCGATGATGGTGACCCCGTGCTTGACGGTCTCGCCGGTGGTTAAGGTGGTGGCAAAGTTACCAACGTAACCTTCGACTTTATCGACCTCAGAGCCTAGGACCAAGGTGATTTTAGGATCGTCTAAAACCTTGTTCTTTAGGCTTTCGAGGTATTTAGCCACGTCTTCGCCTTTGGTCGTGGAGTGAATGCGGTTGGCGTTGCCGCCGCTGCGCTGCTCTTTTTCCACGATAACCGACTTGAAGCCTTGGCTAGAGAGGGTTAAAGCCGCGTTAAGACCAGCTACTCCGCCGCCAATGACCAAAGCGGTGGGATCGACGTCGATGACGTTTTCCTTGAGCGGGACTAAGAGAGCCGCCTTGGCCACGGCCATTTCGGTCATGTCCATGGCTTTACGGGTGGCTTCCACCGGGTTATTGGCGTGGACCCAAGAGTCGTGGTTGCGGATGTTGGCCATCTCATAGAGATACTTATTTAAGCCAGCCGCCGCCAAGGTCTCCTGGAACAAGGGCTCGTGGGTCCTTGGCGAGCAAGCTGAGACCACGATGCGGTTGAGCCGGTATTCCTTAATTAGGGAGACGATTTTCTCTTGACTATCTTGGGAGCAGGCGAACATAGTTACGGCCGCGTACTCGACAAAGGGTAGGGTTTTGGCAAACTCGACCACTTTTTCCACGTCGACCACCGAGGCGATGTTAATGCCGCAGCGGCAGACAAAGACGCCCACTCGCGGAGGTTCGCCCGTTACGTCCACAGGCGCCGGGACGTTTATGACCTTAGTTAAGGTGCTCCGAGCCGGGGTCAATTTAGAAGTGGCCGCCGCCGCCGCCGCCGAAGCTTCCATAACCGAGCTTGGAATATCCTTAGGTCCAGTATAGACGCCGCAGCCGTAGAACCCGGGCCTGGAGAGAGCCACCGGGGCAAAGGTCGAGGTTTTGGCGAAGTTATAATGGTCGGTCTGGATGCCCAAGTTTTCGCTTAAAGCCTTGGTATCGGGCGTGATAACTAGTCCGTGGGAGAGGACGGCCAAGTCGAAGTAGTCTTCGGAGGCAACCCCGCCGTCGCCTACATAGCCGATTTTAACGCCGTTTTTAGGTTCTGGCCTAACGGTATGAACGCGGCTGCGGATAAACTTGATGCCCGCCGCCTTAGCCTTTTCATAGTAGCGCTCAAAGTCCTTACCAAAGGTCCTGATATCCATATAAAAAATCGAGACGTCGAGTTTACCGCCAGAGTGCTCTTTGGCGATCAAAGCCTCTTTGATGGCGTACATACAGCAGACGGAACTGCAGTAACCGTTGTCGGCCCGGTTAATGTCGCGGGAGCCAACGCACTGCAAAAAGGCCATCTTGGTCGGATGGTGACCGTCGCTGGGCCTAACCACTTCACCCATGGTTGGGCCGGTAGCGCCTAGGTAGCGTTCGAATTCTAAGGCCGTGATGACGTCTTTGGAATCAGAGTAGCGGTAGGTCTCAAAGTCAGAGGGCTTGTAGGGGGCGAAACCAGGGGCTAAGATGACTGAACCGACCTTGAAAGTGGCTTCTTCGGGCTTGTCATCGTAGTTGACGGCGTCAGCCGGACAGACTTTTTTACAGCTGCCGCATTTGCCTTTGGTCAATTTCAGACATTTTTCAGCGTCGATGCCGTATTTTAGCGGCACGGCCTGAGCGTATTGAACGTAAATAGCCTTGCGATTGTCGAGATTTTCATTATAATTGTTACTGACCTTGCTCGGACATTTTTTAGTACATTCACCGCAGGCGATACACTTAGACATGTCAATGTATCTCGGGTTTTTTCTAACCGTTACGGTAAAGTTACCTTCTGTGCCGTTGATCGAAAGAATGTCGGTGAGGGTCAGGAGCTCAACATTTATATGGCGTCCGACTTCGACAAGTTTGGGCGAAATAATACACATGGAACAGTCGTTGGTGGGGAAGGTTTTGTCCAATTGGGACATCCTACCTCCGATCGCCAACGATTTTTCAACCATGTAAACATAATAACCAGCGTTGGCCAAATCTAGCGCCGCCTGCATGCCCGCTACGCCGCCACCGGCCACCAGAACCGCGCCGACCACATTGTGTGACGCCATTGGAACCTCCCCGTTTTTTTTCAGACTTTAACGGCCTTTTGCCGAAATTTGAATTCTCCACATCGCCCCTCCAAGCATCGGGCGGAAGCAGAGAGAGACATTATCGAATACTTCATTTTAAAAAACGTCTAATTGATTGTCAAGTGTAAAGCCCCAAGAAACCTCAAGCCTATCGAACAGCCATCAACAGGCCAAAACTGCCTCAGGGGCCTAAAGATAAACCACCGTTTTTTATAAATATTTCAATTATTCTCCCCGGTCAATCTCGGCGATTTGTAAAAAAATTCCTTGCGATTTTGGCCATTTTCAGACCCGGAAAATCGATTGAGTCAAAAAATTTTTTTATCAAATCGCCATCTGCCACTTTTGACCTGTTGGGGTTTGTTATGGCTAGTTTTTGGCGATAACAAGCTGTTTGAGTCAGTAATAGGCTATTTATATAAATTGACCCTAGGTTATTTTGGCTAGGTCCAAGTTAGAGGACCGATTTTGGGCCGGGTGATTTTGAGACTAAGTTTTGGGGGAAAATTAGGTTTGGATTTTACAATGACCCAATAATGTGCGATATTGAGCCATTGATGCGGGAAAAAAAATTAGCTTAGAGACCGAATTTTTTTGCCGATTTTTTTTGCCAAACTTTTAGGCCGAGTTTTTGGCCGAGCTTTTAGCCAAGCTTTTGGCGAAGTTTTTTAGCCGAGCTTTTAACCAAGCGTTTTGCGAAGTTTTTAGCCAAGCATTTAGCGTAGTTTTTTAACTTCATATAAGGAGAGAAATTTGAATCGAATCGTTGTTTTAGACGGCTTTGTCTTAAATCCTGGAGATTTACCTTGGGATAGCTTGAAAGCTTTAGGGGACGTGACTATTTTCGATCGCACCCCTTCGGCTTTGGTAGCCGAACGCTTGAGCGGCTATAACTTAGTTTTGACCAACAAAACCAAGATAACCGCCGAACTCATTGAGCAAGCAGCCGATCTCAAATACATAGGCGTCCTGGCCACCGGTTACGACATGATCGATATAGAGGCGGCTAAAAAACGGGGCGTTATAGTAACTAACGTGCCGGAATACGGATCCATGGCCGTCTGCCAGCACGCTATATCTCTTTTACTAGAGATAACCAATCGTGTGGGCCATCATAGCCAGGCTGTCCATGAGGGACGGTGGATTCAATCTAGAGATTGGAGCTTTTGGGATTACCCCTTAAACGAGCTATCCGGTCAGACCATGGGCATCATCGGCTTAGGACGCATTGGCGTAGCCATAGCCAAAGCTGCCCATAGTTTGGGTATGAAAATTACGGCTGACCAAGATCACTCCCAACCCATGGCCCCTGAGTGGGTGGAGTATCTTCCTTTTGACGATCTCATCGCTGGCGCCGACGTCTTAAACCTCTCTTGCCCGCTATACTCTAGTAATGCCGGGCTAATCAATAAGGCGACCATCGAGCGCATGCGTAATGGGGTTATCATCATTAATACCTCTCGAGGCGGGCTCATCGTAGATGACGACTTAGCCCAAGCTCTACACTCAGGGAAGGTCGCCGCCGCCGGTCTTGACGTTATCTCCCAAGAGCCCATTAGGCCCGAAAACCCCTTACTCGGGGCCCCCAACTGTTTCATAACCCCCCATATCGCCGGCTCCCCCAAGGCTAGCCGAGGGCGGCTTTTGGCTGTGGCCGTGAGAAATCTCTCAAAGTTTCTTTCCGGGACCCCGATTAACGTGGTTAATCCCTAAAAAAGGTTACTAATGAACTGGAGTAAAGAGGCCTGGCAGGCCATTGAACCGATTTTTTCGAATATAACAGATCATCCTTTCGTAACGAGCCTAATTGACGGCAGCCTAGCTAAGGAGAAATTCTTATATTACCTAAACCAAGATCAGCTCTATCTAAATGATTTTTCTAGGGTCTTGGCCGCCATCGCCTCAATTAGCTCGACTTTAGAAGATACCGAGGCCTTTTTACTCTTTGCCTCCCAGGCCGTGAAAGTCGAGTTAGAGCTTCATCGCTCCTACTTAGGCCAGATGGACCCGAAGGCCGAGCAGTCGCCAGCTTGCCAGCTTTATACGTCATTTTTGTACAAAAAACTTTATCAAGGGCGATTGGAAGTGGCGGTGGCCACGGTGCTGCCGTGTTTTTGGATTTACCGTGAGGTCGGAAACTTTATCTTAAGCCGCCAAACAACTCCTCAAAACCCTTATCAGAGTTGGATTGACACTTACGGCGGGGAAGAATACTCAGCTGCCGTCGATAAGGCCATCGCCATCTGTGACCGGTTGGCTGACGGAGCTAAGTTAGATATCAAAAATGAAATGCTTTTAGCCTTTACCATGGCTTCAAAAATGGAGTGGATGTTTTGGGATAGCGCATGGCGACTGGAAAAATGGCCGGCTTAGATTTTTTCTTGGGTTTTTTTCCTGAGACTAACCAAGCTAGCCAAAAGTTAAGTCAGATCTTTGATTTTCCAGCGCCGACTAACTGAGACTTAATCCTCTGGCCCAACTTACCAAAGCCTCAATTAGTAGAGCTTAGGGAAATTATAAGAAAAAATAAATTTTTCAAGGAGTTAAGTCAAATGAAATTACAAGGATTTTTGGCCATTGTGGCCAGTTTGGCTATCTTCACCAGCTGCACAGAAATTAATAACTTTTTAACCAACCCCCAGGGCATTTCCCAGATCTGGGCCAACAGTTCGCCTGAGCCAAAGGGGGAAAAGGTCAAGGCGGGGGAACAGAAAAACGGCTTGAAGGCTATGGATGGCTCTATGGTCTGGACGGCGGATAATTCTTTCGTTGGTAACTCCAACGCGGCCAAGGGCGCGTATTCGATTGCCCGCTATGAATTTGAAAAAGAACCTCAAATGCCCTTGCGTCTGTCGGTCCAATATAAGCGCTTAACCAATGATAATGATCGACCGGTGGAATTGTATTTCGTCGGCGGCGCCTTTGGTGTGGCCTCGAAAAATTATTATTTTTACGAGTCTGAATCCCATTGGACAGGTTGGCAGGCAATACCTAGTAAAGTTACAATCTCCGATGTTAACCGATTGACAGTGCTTCAGGACGGTCGAAATGTTATCGGCTATGTCAATAACGTTGAGGTCGCTCGTTTCACCCTGGAAAAAGAACCGGTTGGCAAAGTTAGTCTGTTTTTTAAGGGCATGCCAGGTAACGTTAGCCGGGTAGAGTTTTCTGATTTTAGCCTAGCTACCGGTAGCGGCGTCTCAACAGCCGCCTTTAAGCAGCAGCCGAGCTCTTCAGGGTCTGACGATGAATATGCCCAGCTTGCTGGTCAGCTAGGCGTTGCCCTGTTTGCCGCTTGGCTAGGCGGAGCCGCTAAAGAAACTGTCAGGTCTGTTAATGAGGCGGTTACTGGAACCCCCTATCTTATGCCGGGCGACCCGGTGACAGTCTGCCATTCAAGGAAAAACTTTAAAGCCGTTGTCCGCAAAGTTAAGAGTGATGAAGTTGAGGTAGAAGTGGCCGAGAACCTAGATTTTTACCTTCTTTTTGATCCACTCTATGAAAAAACTGAAACCAAAAAAGGTACAATTGTAGATGTACCCATTAAAAGCGCCATGCCCAGAAATAATAGTAAATATTATTGCCCCAACTGACCGCAAGGCGCCTTAACTCCTAACCCGCGCGCAAAACAAAAACCCCTCTTTTTAGAGGGTTAATCTAACCTAGAAGCCTTGGCTTTAGCCTGGAACACCGGGCCCGAAGGCGGCTTGGCCACGGTTCACGTGGCAGCGCCCGCGAAGGATAAACTGGCGCCTTGTTGCTTATCGCGGAGGGAAATTATCAGCCGATCAAGGAAGTCCTGACCGACGTCGTCCATTAGATGGAAATAAAACTTCCTCGTCAGCCTCTATGTCCGGTGAGGCGAGTCAGGGTAGCGGTTATCAGGTCGTTGACGGTCTTGCTTTCGGTCTTGCTTTCGATCTTGCCATCGATTTTGCCATCGATTTTGCCTTCGATCTTGCTTTCGATCTTGGCCTTGATGGCCAGCTTGACGTGAAGAGCCAGGCCGAGACGTAGAGTGAGGTTGCCAGAATATGGTTTATTAGGCTAGTTACCGATCTTGGCCCAGACTTCCAAATAGTCGTCAACCGCTTCTTCGAGGGCTTCTTTCTCCTCTATGCGGTAGATGGAAAGTGGCCTTCAAATCCCTGGTCGCAAAACGCACCCGAGAATCTCGCCCCTCAAGCAGTTTGGCTTTTACTATAATAAGTAAAACCTCGATGGCGGCTCAATATTATCGACCAGAGCTATCTCATTGGGCGTCAACGCTTAAGTCATGCCACAAAGCCTCTAAACTCTTATGGCGGGTCAGGTTACGCTTCTCTTCGGCCTCGCACATCGCGGCCTGAGTTTCGGCATTGGGAACTTTGACCTTAGACGGCAAAGCCTTAAGGGCAACCACTTGTTTTTTGAAAAAGCCTCTTGGCGGCGCTGGGCGTAAGGCCCATGCCTTTTAAAACTTGGTCGCTTCGGCTTTGAGTTCCGGCTCCACCCGAGCCCTGATAACAGAATCTTTCAAAAATCCTCCATTTTGTCACTACAATTTCTCGGTAAATGCCTTGCACTCCCAAAGCTGGCCCTCAATGCTTTCCTCGCGCTGGCTGTCGGAGGAATACCGGGCATAGATAACGCCTTTTATTCTGATTCTCCGGCCTTTGCCTCATTTATTTCAGTCATGTATCCTGCCGTGATGATACCCGCAGGCAGCGCAACAATAGCAATGCCGAAGATGGATGAAATCATTGTTACAGCCCTGCCAAAAGTTGTCACAGGATAAATATCACCATAGCCCATTGTGGTTAGAGAAACCGTTGCCCAATAGATT
>JAITJB010000203.1 GCA_031279155.1 Deltaproteobacteria bacterium
AAAAAACTTCAGTAAAATAATCATCAATATCAGTAAAAGAACTTGTAATATCAGAACCTACAGATAATAATTTATAGTCTCCAGCGAGCCAGTTATAAAGATTTACTTTGTTAGGCGATGACGAGGACATTGTTAGCGCACTGATATTACCGGTATAGGCGACAAGGTCGTACGAGGGCTGTGAACTCAAGTCAACATAGATAGTGGCGTTGTTTAAGGTTAAGGCGTTATTTACGGTAAGCGTACCGTAAGTAAGGGTACCGGCTGGCGAGAGCCCGCCGCCGGTGACAGTCAAAGAGCCTATGGTCCCAACACCTGCCAGGATACCAGAGGTATTTACCGTTAAATTTGGCAGATAAGCGGCGCTAGTTAATGTTAGCGTCCCATCATTTAATAAAGCGCTCCCGGTAAAAGTCTGGTAGGCGGTAACAGTAAGGTTTCCGGAGCCAGTTTTTTCGACTTGGCCGGAACCGTAAATGACGTTTCCAAAGGTCAGGGGATTTGAGCTTTCAATATCAAATACTATCTTGCCATTGTTTTGCAGACGATTACTGTCGGCTTTGGTAATGAAGGCTCCGCCGGCAATCTTAAGAGTTCCTTGAGCGTCAACTTTTAAAGTGTTTACCCAAACGTCATTGTGGACCGTAGTCACGCCACCTACAAAATTGAGGTTAAAAATACCGCGTCCTAAGAAAGTGTCATTTTGGCTATATTGGTAAACCTTATAGGTCTCGGAGTCCCCTGACCAGTCATAGTCATAGCCTAGGATTTTGCCGTAGATGTCCATGTCGAAGCCAGAATCATTGATCGAGGTAGCGCCGCCGTCGCTATCGCTTTTGTAGCCGAAATTTAGGACCGTGGGCTTAAGCGGAGAAGAATCAGTTACTAGATCGTAATCGGAAATTATGTGGCCGGTTATGGTAGGAGTTGTGCCGCCATCAGGCCTCATAAAATTGATTGTCTCAACATGCGCTCCGGGCCCAATGTAGATGGCCGCGCTTCGTGGGGATGTAGTGTTGGCGGTAATTGAGCCGGTTATGTTAACAGTCTTGGCCGCCGCGCCTTTAAGGAGGGTATTTTTAGCTAGATTGAATTGAGGGCTGGTACTTGTCCAACCAGTGGCAAAATAAGAATGAGCGACATTAGTACCGCCGGATTGGCCTGAATTTACACTAGTACTACCGCCAGTCATGCCAAAATCAATTCTGATGCCCACCGCGTTTTGGCCAGTAGCGCTAATTGTCCCTCGGTGGTTGATTACATGGTCAGAACCAAAGGCCACAAGCACAGCCGCGCCTCGCTCGCCATTGGCTGTAACGGTGACGTCAGGGGCTATAGTCAGATGATTGACGGTCCCGTCAATCCTTATCCCGGCCGCCGCCGTTCCGTCGGCCAGGATATTGGCTTTTTGGCTGATATCGTTGTAACTTCCAAAAACGTGTAGGCCAATACCGTAGGTGCTCAAGTTTGGGCTGCCGCTCACGTAGGTTGTTCCTTGGGCATTGCGAGCCGAAAATGGGTTATTATTATCTAATTTACGGAGAGTGTTTTCGTCTTGGCCATCGGTGTAAATAGAGTAGCCGAAGAAATTTTTACGATCAAAATCGCTGTAACCCAAATCGTCTAAAACCGCCAGTTCGACTTCGACCAACATGGGGTAATTGCGGAAAAGACCATAACCCATCACCGATCCGAATAGCCCGATGTGGGCCCTGGCCGAATCTTGGTTACTTTGATCGTTATCCACGGGCAGGAGAGCGGTACCGTTTGTGTCATAATCATTAATGACTGATGTGGCAGTAGAGCCTGTAAAATAATATTTTCCGTCAATCTCAGTTTGAAAATATAAAAAGTTTTGATTATTTGGATATATCATACCATTAATTCCAAATATATGAGCTAATTCATGTATCATCACCGACTCAAAAGAAGCTCCATGCGGACTATTAGTTTGCAATTCATATATATCAGTAAAAGGATATATGTTAAGCTCACCATGAATCCATTCTAATGGCACACTAACGTCGCCTTGTATAATACTCATAGGCTGTTGGTAATAATTACCATTGTAGCTAATTCCGCCGGGGCCAGCGCTAGCCAAGGTTGTAGAGTTTTGGTCTTCTTTAGGATAACTATTAACGGTTATATTGATAACTGAGCTTGATTTTGGTAAAAGTAATTCGATCCAGTATTCGGCGGCTCTTTTTAAGGCGTCTTTTTGATTTTGGGTGAGATTATACTGAGTGTCACTTGGCGGATTGAGTGTAAATTTAATCCCGCCACCTTGGGAATTAGTCACCATTAAGGTTTCATCAGCTTCAAGCGATGGGGCAACTGATAGAATCCCAAAGGCGAGCAAGGTCAACATTAGGATTGGGCGGAACAATGTTGTAGTTAGTCTTATCATGGTCTATCTCCTAGCAATAGAAAAGCACGCACGAATGTTAGTATGTCAAATAGAAAAAATTAAGTCTATAATTAAAAAATTATCCATACTGCTAATAAATCACACTAAAGCGTCTAATTCGTAGAAGGTTATTTGGCTTTTAGCCTGGTACCTGTTTAACGCGGTCCCAAAGCCGTCGAGGCGGACTCTTAGGCGCCGAGTTTTTTAGCTTAGAGGCTCATCCTCTGCGAGAAAAATCTAGAGATGGCAACTCAAAGAGGCTTAACTGTTAAGCTTGGGGCTTGGTACACGTGAAAGGTCAACCAGGGGAAAAAAATCGAGAAAAATTTCTACTATATTTTATCACATAACTACTCGCGATGACAAAATTTTGTCAACAGGCCCTTAACAGATTAACAAGAGCGATTACCCCAACCTACCCCATGGGCGCCATTATTATGAAGTAAATTTGTAGCATCCAAGGTATAATACTAACTAACAATCTAACGCCTCTCCGCCTATTGGCGGGCAATGGAGAATTACATGGATTTTGAGGAGCTCCTGGCAAAATACCGCTTTGAGGCCAACCACGAAAAAGAAAAAGGCTATAAGTTCGAAAAGCTGATGGTCAACTTTCTTAAGTCCTACCCGCTCTACGACCAGAGATTTGAACGCGTTTGGCTCTGGATGGATTTCCCGTATCGCCATGAGATTAGTAATACTGACACTGGTATTGACCTGGTGGCTAAGACCATCGAGGGCGATTATTGGGCCATCCAGTGTAAGTGTTACCAAGAGGACGCCAAAATATACAAATCCCCCGTCGATAGTTTTTTTACTCCAAGCGGTAAAATTTTTCACGATGAAAAAGGCCGCGAGCTTGAGTTTGCCATCCGGCTTTGGATCTCTACGACCGACAATTGGTCTTCTGAAGCCGAAAGTGCGCTTCGTGGCCAGAAAATTCCCTGCTATAGATTGAACCTTTCCAATCTAAAAGAAGCTCAGGTCGATTGGGAAAAGCTCGATCAAGGCCTCTTTGGCGACCAAGCCCGTTTGCCTAAAAGAAAATCCCTTGACCATCAGATAGCAGCCATTGAAGCGGCGATTGAGCATTATAAAACTAATGATAGAGGACGCCTAATTAAAGCCTGCGGCACAGGAAAAACCCATACATCGCTAAAAATATCTGAAAAGATAACTACAACCAAAGATTTGGTCCTGTTTTTAGCTCCCTCCATCGCCTTAATTGGCCAGACTTTAAGGGAATGGTCGGCTGACGCCGAGTTGCCTTTTTACGCCGTCTGCGTGTGTTCCGATCCCCAAATCTCCAGGACTAAAAACTCAAATCCCCTTGACTCCGACATGTCTCCGGTTTCAGATCTAGCTATTCCGGCTACGACCGATGTCACCAAGATCATAGAGCAACTCCAACAAGCCAAAATCAAATCCCCTAACCTTAAGCGCATCATTTTCTCCACCTATCAATCCCTTGATAAGGTTGCCCAAGCCCTTAAAGAAAGCCATACCACCGTCTCCTTAATCGTCTGTGACGAGGCCCATAGGACCACGGGCCACACTTTCATCGACCAAGAGGAAAGTAATTTCGTTAAAGTTCACGATAACGATTTCATCAAGGCCGATAAACGCCTTTACATGACAGCTACGCCAAAGGTCTTTGGTGAGGACATGAAAAGAAAGGCCGATGAGTCCTCCGTTGTACTTTGCTCCATGGACGACGAACTTCTTTACGGCAAAGAGTTCTACCATTTAGGTTTTGGCGAGGCCGTGGACAAAGGGCTTTTAAGCGATTACAAAGTTTTGGTTTTAACTGTCAACCGCGCCGAGATCCCTTTAGAGATCCAAAAACAGGCCATGGAAGGTCAAAAAGAGATCGACGCTAACGACGTAACTAAGTTAATCGGCTGCCTTAACGCTCTTTCTAAGAATATGGACTACGAGGGCAATTATCTGCGTAAGCTCGATCCCGGCAACATGCATAGAGCCGTAGCCTTTTGCCAGACCATCGCCAAGTCAAAGCAGATCGTAAATGCTTTAAATCAGATTAAGGGTTTCTATCTTGATAACCTAAAAGGCTTCGATCTGAATAATAAACGAGCACCCGAGCCTCCATCGACAGATCAAGACGATTTTTTACCAGATGAGCGGACAACCTCAACGCTTAAAACCGAGGGCTTAGTGGATCTAGCAGCCGTGCATATCGATGGCGGCATGGGCGCAACCACCAGAGACTCGAAAATGACTTGGCTTAAGTCTAAACCCGAAAATGCCAACGAATGCCGTATTCTTTGCAATGTCCGCTGTCTCAGCGAGGGCGTGGACGTCCCAAGCCTTGACGCCATTTTATTTTTATCGGCTAAAAATTCTCAGATAGATGTAGTCCAATCGGTGGGCCGGGTTATGCGTTTAGCCCCGGGGAAAAAATTTGGCTACATAATAATTCCCATCGTGGTTCCCGCCCATATCAAGCCTGAAGACGCCTTAAATGATAGCGAGCGGTTTAAGGTCGTCTGGTCGGTTCTAAACGCCTTAAAATCCCACGACGACCGGTTTGTGGCCTTAATCAACAAGCTTAATTTTAACCTGATAAGACCCGATGGCGGCGGATCTGTTTTGATCGGCGGCATCGCTAGAAACGAAGATGACAATCAAAAGACAAAATACAGTTTCACAGTAGCCGATCTCTTAGCTGAAGCCAGAAAACACGAGCAGAGCCTAGCTACCAATATTTACGCCAGGTTGGTCCAAAAGGTCGGCAACAAAAAACACATGGAACAATGGGCCAATGATGTGGCCAAGATCGCTGAGGGCTTCAAAGAGCGCATAACCGAAGTCGTCAAAAAAGAAGGGGTACACAAAAAAGAATTCGAAAACTTTTTGGCTGGCTTAAGACAGATCCTTAACCCTTCGGTGGATAGCGTTGAAGCCATCGAGATGCTGGCCCAGCACCTCATAACCAAGCCGGTATTTGAAGCCGTTTTTGAAAATTTTTCCTTTGTTAAAAGTAACCCGGTCTCTCAATCTCTAGAGGCTATGATTGACGTCCTTGAAGACCAAGGTTTGGAAAAAGATCGGATTGTCTTAAACCGCTTCTTTCAGATCGTCAGAGATGAAGTCTCCGGGATCGATAATGCTGCAGCCAGACAAAAAATCATCGTTAGACTTTACGATAATTTTTTCAAAGTCGCCGTGCCCAAAGCCGTGGAAAAGCTTGGTATCGTCTACACTCCCATCGAGATAGTTGACTTTATCATTCAATCGGCTTCTGAAGTTTTAAAAAGAGAGTTTGGCCGCAAAATCTCAGACGAAAACGTCCACATCTTAGATCCCTTCACCGGCACCGGGACCTTTATCACCAGGCTCATTGAGTCCGGTTTATTGGAGGATTCTTTAGAGAGAAAGTATCTTCATGAGATCCACGCCAATGAAATCATTCTTTTAGCTTACTACATCGCCAGCATCAATATTGAAAACGCTTACCACGAAGCCTTGGGGGAAAAAGAAACTTATCGCGCCTTTGACGGGATCTGCTTAACCGACACTTTTCAGCTCTACGAAACCCGTAGCGTTACTCTCCTACCCGAAGATAGACTAAAGAAAAACTCCGAGCGGGTGGAAGCCCAAAAAAATGCCCCTATCCATGTGATTTGGGGCAATCCACCCTATTCCGTTGGACAACGTTCAGCTAATGACAACGCCCAAAATCAGTCTTATCCCAATTTGGAAAGACGAATTGCTGATACCTACGCCTCAAGATCAGGGGCTACAAATAAAAATTCTCTTTATGATTCTTACATTAAAGCTTACCGCTGGGCTTCAGACCGACTTGATCAAAGCTCAGGCGGAATAATCGCTTATGTCTCCAATGCTGGCTGGCTAGACGGCAACGCCATGGACGGTATGCGCAAATGCCTAGCTGAGGAGTTCAGTAAGATCTATGTTTTTAACCTCAGGGGCAATTGCCAAATTTCAGGCGAACCACGTAGAAAAGAAGCTGGTAATGTTTTTGGAGAAGGTACCCGCACCCCTGTAACCATCACTATTTTGGTCAAAAAACCCGGCCATAAAGGTCAGGCTGAAATCTACCACCACGATATCGGCGATTATCTAGACGGCGAACGAAAGCTAGCCACTATCACTGAGATGCACGATATTTATAATCCCAAAATGGTTTGGGATAAAATCGAGCCCAATGCCGCAGGCGACTGGCTCAATCAACGCAGTGAATTATTTAATGATTTTATTACAATTGGCGATAAATCAAAAAATTATGACAAGACTATTTTTAAACCTTTTTATTCACTCGGATTAAATACAAGTCGTGATGCATGGTGTTATAATTATTCAAACACTAAACTACAAAACAAAATAAAGTCATCAATAGAATATTATAATGACCAAGTTGATACTATAACTAAATATAAACTCGAATCAAAAGATGTGGACATCAAAAAGTGTATAGATTTTGATCCT
>JAITJB010000219.1 GCA_031279155.1 Deltaproteobacteria bacterium
ATACTTCGCTTCCCAGTTCGGCTTCCCAGTTCGGCCTCCCTGTTCGGCCTCCCAGTTCGGCCTCCCAGTTCGGTCTCCCGGTTCGGCCTCTCTGGGCTAGTGATATAAAAGAACCAAACGATAGAGCCTAAAACGTTAAAGATAGAAAGCCCGTCAGTAACACCGGCATTTTAGTCTTGGCTATCGAAGTTAGCGGTTCGGTAGTCTGGTCGGCGGAAAAAACACAATAGCCATTTAATCATCAGCATTATCACCGTTTCGGCCTTGACAATTATCCTGAAAGTTATTGGCCAAATCGTACCGGCTATTTCAGGGCAATCCAAGGCGGCACAGACAATATAGGCTCCTTTTGAAAACAAATTTTAAGTAAAACATTAAGTCTACTAAAATTTAACTATGACACATTTGAGGAAATTTGACAAGGTTTTAATGGAGCTTTGGATCTTTGGCGGGGTATTGGCAGGACCTTTTTTGGCAGAAAAAAAATGGGCCTAAAAGTTTAGCCCAAAAATATGGGGCTAAGCTTTTAGGCCTAAGCGCTGAGCGACAGTTAATTACAGCTAACTAAAATTAACATTAGCTATTTAAGATTTCTTATGGGCGGGACCTCCGAGCTTATCGAACTTAATCTGTATCTTTTTGACCTTATCCCGGGTTAAGCGCGGCGCTGTGGCCGAAGGGTAAGATAAGAGCAGTAGATAGTTTTTAGCCAGGTACTTGGGACTTAGCCCTAGGGCCGTCAAGGCTCCGCCGGCCACAGCTCCGGTATCAATATTAATGGCCTCAATCCCATACTCAGGGCCGGTCAGGTAGTGGTATTCTTTGTCAGGAAAAAATTTGAATCCGGCATATTCCGGCCCTCTTTGGTACCTATAGGGTCTTGTTTCAATTGGATTCAAGAAGGCCTCAGGTGAAAGAGAGTATAGAAAAGGCATCATATCTTTATAAGGAAATGATTTAAATTGTTTATTTATACCATCATTGTCATATTCTTCACCATATCCATAAAGTTCTTCATAGCCAATAGTTGGAGTATGGCCATGAATAACAATCTCTCCACCATAACTAAATGGAATTTCTTCATCTATATAATCTCTTTGCCATATAAAACTATTATTGATGAATTCGCGGCTATTTCTAATCATTTTTTTCTTATCCTGTTTATCTTTAGCATAATATTCATCTTTTCTTGCCATATCTAAAAGTAAATTATTAAAATCATTGTAATTTTGAACTCTTTGTGACTCAAGACCAATAAAAGGCTTGGGAAGACTATGAAAAAAATTAAAAGATAAATCTTGACCTTCTACTTTAATTATTTCATGATGAGAATATTTTAGATTATATAAAAAGTTTTTATACTTCCTAGGCATGCTAATTAAGGCAGTATTTGCATATATCAATATTTTCTTATTACTTAAATCTGAATACTTATACTTGTATATTAAATTCCTTAATTCATCAATTTTTTTAGTATCATTTATAGAGTATAGTGTTTCTTCACAGCCATTATTAAACCATTGAAAACCATATTTTTCAAACATTGGAGTATCAAATTTAAAAAATCTAACAGCTAAATCTTCATGATTTCCCATTAACAGAACCTTATTGTAATCTAATCGCGAAATCAGATCAATTACTTCTTTGGATGATGGACCATGGTCAATGTAATCCCCGATAAAGATTATTTTTTCCACGGGATCATCTGGTTCTTCTTCCAAGCGGATGGCCGTCAGAATGCTCTTAAGAGGATCAAGCATACCGTGGATGTCTCCGATAACCCAAATCATTTGTTCTCCTTTCTTTTCGTTAACATCAGGCTAGGTTATTAAGGAAATGAAGTTAAATATCTTTAAAAATTCGTAGGTTACAGCGATTTTAGCTGAGCTTTCTAGGCCAGGCAGGGATTTCGGTTAAGTCTAAAATTTTACTTTCTAGATTGTAGCCGAAAATTAAAAGAAAATCTAGTGAAAAAATCCTTTTTCTATATGAAAAACTCAATTAATTTTGGCTGGCTTTTCTATTTTGGTTTTCCCCAAGCTTTTTAGAGTTTGCCCTTTAGCCCCCTTTCTCGCGCCATTGGTTATCTAGTAAGAAGCTCTTAAAAACAACAAAAGTATCAACTTTTTAACAAATTTTTTTGGTCTTAGAGCTTTTCGTTAGGGCTTTTCCCCCTATTAACCGCCTGGCATGGGGATTTTTTGAGCCAGGCTGATTGAATGCTATTGTTTGAAGGCCAGGCTCGCTTGAAAGCCCGGCTCCTTGGAAGGTCGGGCAAGCCCGAGAAGAGCCAGTAAGAGTATTGCTACGTGCGGATGCGTTTTTTTGTTGACAAAAACCTTGCCTTGGGTTATAAAAGCAAAATCGCGCCCAAGGTGAGGGTACCGCTAATACCGGACCGGTCCGGTTGGGACGATTACAAGGCGCGGGAATAACTCAGTGGTAGAGTGCAACCTTGCCAAGGTTGAAGTCGCGGGTTCAAATCCCGTTTCCCGCTCCAAAAATAAATCAACCACCCGGCAAATAGTCGGGATTTTCGATATGGGCTTTAGAGCCCGCTTGGCTGAAGACCCCGGAAACAATTTTTTCCGGGGTTTTTTTTAAGCCTTACGGCTACCGTAGGTTTCCCGGGCCTTGGAGAGCCTATTTTAATAGCCCGGAGAAAAATTTAGCTCCGGTTAGGCGAGGATGAGATGACCGAACCCACCAATCCAATCCCCGGCTTAGACATCCTACCTGACTGCTCTTTACTCGTTGATAGGGCGGTAGAGCTTTTCAGTCAGGGAATCGACTGCCAGGAGGCGGTGATTAGGACTTTTGGCGAAGCTTTAAGCCTAGATCTTGAACTTGACAATGAGCCAAAGCCCAAGAGGCGGGGCGGTCTGGCGGCTTCTGGCATCTGCGGCGCCTTGATCGGAGCCACTTCGGTCCTTTTATCGGCTCTTGCCGAAGGCGACGAGCGGACTACGACCTACACTTTAGAGCTTATGAAGGGTTTCCGTGAAAAGTACGGCACGACCACCTGCCAGTACTTGACCCGCCACATGAAGTGGGGCGACTACCATACATTTTGCGTTGGCTACGTTCGCTCAGCCGTTGAGATTCTCCACCGAGTTCTGACGACCTTATCGAGTACGCCTGTTGGCCGAAGCTGATGGGTGAGAAACTCGCTTTATTAGCTCACGCTTATTAGTTCTAGCCTTATTAGATCTGGCCGTATCAGATCTAGCCTTGTTAGCTCTCACCCTTAAAAGTCATCTTGATATCTTGGGGCTCACCAAAATACGGCCAAGAGGTTACTAGGCCATCGGCCCCGGCGGCGGCAAAGCTGGCCGCGTTTTCGGCCTTAAGGCCGCCAGCGGCTAAAATAATAAGATCCGGGTTTAGATCTTTACAAGCTGCGGCAGCATTTTTTAAATCCTCTAGGCTAAAGCGCTCGCATTGGATGACGTCGGCCCCGGCTTGAGCCATTAAGTTGGCGCCTAAAGCTGAGCCAACTTCTACGGCGATCTTTTTTTCGGGATAGTTTCTCTTAACTTCCCCCAAACAACTGGCCAAGCCTTTAAGGCCGCCTAAGAGAACGTAGTGGTGGTCAAAAAATAAGATCGAATCGCTAAGTCCTAGCCGGTGAATTTTGGCCCCACCGGCCAGGGCGGCGGCTAAGGATAAGCGTTTGGCGCCCGGCATATGCTTTCTGGTGACTAGCACTTGGGCTATGGAGGAAACTCGCCTGACCTCGCTGACCATCTTAGCCGCCCTGTTGGCGATGCCGCCTGAGTACTCCATGAGGTTTTGGCTGACTTTATAGACCGCGTGAAGCCTATCAGCCGGGCCAATGGCTTCTAGGACGACCGTCCCTGAGGGGACAATATTTCCGCTCGCGGCCATTACCGAGACTTTGGCCCCGACCAGTTCAAACATCCTGGCCGCCGCTTCCACGCCGGCCACTATACCGGTCCTCTTGGGAGCAGCTGTTACTTTA
>JAITJB010000007.1 GCA_031279155.1 Deltaproteobacteria bacterium
CCCAAGCTGTGCGCGAGACCGGATCGTAGTCGTATTGGGCGCCGTTTTTTTGAGCCGCGTCTAACGGCTCATAATCTAGCCTGGTAAATAGGACGCTATGGCCCTGACCACGCCCGAAGCGCATTAGAAGATCTACTAAAATGCTAAAAGGCTTGCCCTGGCAAAAGACAGCCTCCGGAAGGCCAATGCGAGCCGTGCGGGCGTGATCAAAGAGTACCCCTGGGCTTAATTTATCCTCGTTCACAAGTATTTTTGGGCTCCCTACCCAATTATATCAAGAGATTTGGGTAGAGGGGAAACCTCAATGTAAACTCCTCAACCCTCTGGCCTATTTTTTTAAGCCGTCCATCGTCATCGGTATGGCGCAGCGCATCGATAATAAAGTCGCTGACCTCATCCATATCGGCTTCCAGTAAGCCCCGGCTGGTCAGGGCGGCTGTCCCCAACCGTAGCCCTGAGGCCACGCTAAAGCGCTCCTTTTCAAAGGGCACAGCGTTTTTGTTGGCCGTAATGCCGGCTAAATCTAACGCCGTCTGGGCGGCCTGACCGGTTAGGCCGGTCCCCCGTAAATCCACCAATAGTAAATGGGTATCCGTCCCCCCGGAAACCAGCCTAAAGCCGGCGTCAGCTAAGCGGACAGCTAGGCGTTTGGTGTTTTTTAATACCTGCCTTTGATAATCAATAAAATCTGGCTCTAAGGCTTCCCCCAAGGCCAAAGCCTTAGCGGCGATGATATGCATTAAGGGGCCGCCTTGGACGCCAGGAAAAATTTGATCGTCAATAGCTTTGGCAAACTTTTTCCGGCACAAAATCATCCCGCCGCGCGGGCCGCGCAGCGTCTTATGGGTGGTGGTGGTAACGATTTCGGCATAGGGGATGGGCGAAGGGTGGAGTCCGGCGGCCACTAAGCCGGCAAAATGGGCCATATCGACCATGAGTAGGGCCCCGCAGCGGTCAGCCGCCTCCCTAAATAAGCTAAAATCTATGATCCTAGGATACGATGAGGCCCCGGCCACGATTATCTTGGGTTTTAAACTCTCGCTAAGCTCGAAGACCTGGTCGTAATCAATGAGCTCGGTATCCTGACGCACCCCGTAGAAGCGACAATTAAACAGGCGACCAGAGAAGCTGACCTGGGCCCCGTGGGTTAAGTGTCCGCCGTGAGCCAGATCCATGCCTAAAATGGTATCGCCGGGCTTTAAAACCGAAAAATAAGCGGCCATGTTGGCCGAAGAGCCGCAGTGGGGCTGGACGTTAGCGTGCTCAGCCCCGAAGAGTTTACGGGCTCTAGATTGAGTTAATATCTCCAACTCGTCAGCATATTCACAGCCGCCGTAATAGCGGCGGTCCGGATAACCTTCGGCGTACTTGTTGGTGAAGACGCTGGCGCCACAAGCTAAAATAGCTTCGGAGACGAAATTTTCAGAGGCTATCATTTCCAACTTGTACCGCTGGCGGCCGAGTTCCCTCTGAAGAATTCCGTAAAGCTGGGAGTCAAGCTCCAAACCTTTGGTATTTAACATTATCTATCCTGAAAATTAGCGATGTTTAAATCAACCGACTAAAAAACGTTGATTTAATTTTGCCAAAAGAGAGTTGGCGCCGCGACCACAGTAGCAGCACCCTAGATCGGAGTTTAGCAGATGAAGAAAATATCACGGGCGGGATTGGTTTTTCAACCATATTTTGACAGGCCGCCGAAGAAAAACATATCAAAAATAAGCAATCTAATTTTCAACAAAGTCATTAAATTCTTTTGAAATATACTTTTTAAACTTCTTATCAAAAGCCAGATAAGGATAACAATATTCTATAACTAGATTGACGCTATTAAATATTTTAGTCTTATGATTATATAAATTCTGAATACCGTCTGAAAGCTTGGTATATATAGCGACAAATTCCTGATTATATTCCGCGACTATCCTCTGCATCGTTCTGACACAATGGAGGCAATCTTTAAAAATTCCTTTTATATTAGATATATCATATGATCTATTTATTAATATCCTATTTTCCATTCTATATGTATCTAACTCAAATGTAAAATCTGCATCGATTGGTTTACTAATACTGAGGATCTCTGTATAGCCTTTAAAAGGAATTAACAATTTAATATTAAAAGTATCATCGTTTTTTAGACCACCCTCAGGCGCCAGCTCATCTTCATACTCGAATAACTTAACTTGTTTATCTTGATTATAACTTATTATCGTATCGTCATCATTGAGTTCGATTAAATCATTGATATTACAATATCTTGATGAAAAATAATCAACCATATGATCGATATCTTGGGTCAAGACTCCTTTACCTTTTAAATTAAAAATATCATTACAGGCAAGATATATTATTTTAAAAAAATAATCTTGAAAAGTTATGTTGTTTTGAGTCTTGGCCATAGTAATTTTACATCTGAGCCTGGAAAACAGGGTTAGCTTTTGGCTTAGCTTTTGCGGCAGTTTTTGATGACAAGCTTTTGGTGACTAAACCGACAACTTGCCTCCGCAACCGACTAAACCAACAACTAAACCAAAGTTTTCCAGCTCAATTTGATAATCGCCAAAGAGCCTTAACCCATCATTTCCACCCTATTTTGATGCCGACCACCTTCAAAACTGGTGGTCAAAAAGGTGTCCAATATGGCCAAGGCCAGATCTGGACCTAAGACCCTTTGGCCTAAGGTCAAGATGTTGGCGTCGTTATGGGCGCGGGCTAAGCTGGCCACGTATTGCGACGGGCAACTAGCCGCCCTTACGCCCGGATATCGGTTGGCAGCCATGGCCATGCCAGCCCCGGTTCCGCAAATCAAAACGCCAAAGTGACACGTACCGTCTTTGACGGCCTTGGCCACTTTTCCGGCAATCTCTGGGTAGTCGGCCTTCAAGACGTCGTCGGCTACCCCAAAATCAATTATCTGGTACCCTTTGAGGGCCAGATGTTTTTTAAAAAGCTTTTTAAAATCCCGACCAGCGTGGTCGGCGCCCAAGCCGATGATAGAGGGGGATTCTGACAAAATAAAACCTTATACTATCGAGAAAATTAGTTTACCAAAATTTAAGCCGTCATTGGTAAAGCTTAAATTCGTAAGCCTGGCCTTTTTTAGAAACATACCCAATCCCCGGAAACGGCAGATGGGCCCCGGAAACCAGATAACCTTTTTCGGAAGCTTCCTTGAATATGCTCTCCCTAGTTTCGGCAGCTTTCTTGGGATCGCTATCGTAGGTCATTGAGATCTCAGGGAGACCGAACTGGACGTAAGCTACATGAACGATATCGCCCCAAGCCAAAAAAGGCTTCTCACCACCATCAAACAAAAAGCCGGTATGCCCTGCGGTATGACCGTAGAGGGGCAAAGCTTTTACGCCTTTTAATATGTTATCACCTGCGGCGAAGGATTTGTAGCGCCCATTTTTTTCATAAGGCGCTAAGGCCTTTTTAACCCGCTCGGTTGGGTTTTGAGTAATCCAATAATCGTATTCTAGGCTGTCAGCGTAAACAAAAGCATTTTTAAATTGGGGCTGGTTATCAATACTCAAAAGTCCGCCGATGTGATCGCCATGAAAGTGAGTTAGAATAACGGCGGTAATGTCATCAGGCGAGATATTTATTTTTTTAAGGCTAGCTAAGAGGTTGGCCTGAGGACCATTACCAGTATCCACCAAGATAGTATCAGAGGGCGTTACGACTAAAAAAACGTTAACATAGCTAGGAAAGGCTTGGGCTTTAGGAGATAGTCCGTTGTCCTGAGCGATTTTGGAGAGATCGGCAGGACTTGCGCCAATCAGTAAATTATAGCCCATAGAGCCTGTCGCGTCTGACAAGGCGTAAATCTTAAGATCCCCGGAATTTATCAAAAATGTTCCTGCCGCCTCATCGGCCTTCTGAGCCTGAGCCTGGCTAGGGGCTCCGAAGCGTAAGCCCGCGAGTAGGACAATCAAAAAAATCACAGCTGTTTTCATAATTTGCCCTCATTTGACTCGATATACTGATTTTTATTTAAACTGTTTTTTTGGACCTGGTTTCTTTCTCCCGTCCCTTTTACTTGCTTGTTCCCTTGGGGAGCCTGATGAACTACCCGGTTTGTCACATGGAGCGTCATTGGGATTGGGAGGAGAATTGTTGGTAGCTTCGTTATATTTGGTAACTTCGTTAGATGCCGAAATTTCACTTGTTTTTTTAAATGAAAATGGAGCATTTTCTGTATCAATAGCGTCTGGTTGCGCTCCTTCATTAGGTGATTCCTCAGAATTACCAGGCGTCTCGTGTTGGTTAGATGGAGAAGAATCCTCATTTTTTCCTGACTCTTCTTTTGGCAGCTCCGCTTCCATACTTGCGCCTGACTCTTCTTTTGGCAGTTCCGTTTCCCCGCTTGCGCCTGACTCTTCTTTTGGCAGCTCCGTTACTCCACTTGCACCTGACACTTCTTTTGGCAACTCCGTTACTCCACTTGCGCCTGACTCTTCTTTTGGCAGCTCCGTTACTCCACTTGCGCCTGACT
>JAITJB010000143.1 GCA_031279155.1 Deltaproteobacteria bacterium
CTGTCGAATTGCTTTCAATAATAATTATCTCGTAAATAATATTTTCAATATATAAATTTAAAATATCATCAACTACTTGTTTAAATGTTTTTGCTTCATTGTATACAGGAATAATTATCGATAGTTTTTCCATTAGTCTTTAATTTTTCCGTTTCAGTGGGATCAGAGGGTGTGATATTGACCGCTTAAGCGGTTAAGGACGCTAAAGGCTAAGAACTTGAAACCAGAGAGGTAAAGCCCTCAAAGAGGCTCTCTTTTTCGTCGGAGGCCAGGGCGGTATTGGCTTCGGCCCAAGGGTTAGAGCCGGAGAGTATTTTTTTGATTACCACTTTAGCCGAGTCAAAGCCCTCACGGGCAAAGTTAAGTAGTTTTTCCGGCGTCCATTCGGCATAAGGTTTAGCCAGGGCGCCGCTGTAGCCGATAGAAGAGTTAAGCGGGCCCCCATCGCCAAATTCTTTAGCTAAGGCCATCAATAAGTGAACTGCCCGCTCGCCGTCGGCTTCCGGCAAAAGAATGGAGACTTCGGCGTCGCTCAGCTTAGAAGCCAGATCTAACGGCCTTAAGTTGGTCTTTAAAAAAGCGCCAATCTTTTGGATTTGGTCGCTTCCCTCTGGCAGGCGCACCACGATAAGCCCCAACGGTTTGTCGGTGCGCTCCATACGGCTAAATTCATAATCTAGGGAAAATTCGAAGTGTTGGCGGTTGTAAAGTCCGCTTTTAGCGTCCACGCAAGTTGCTAGAGGCTCAGTGAAATCTAGGGTGGATTTTCCGCGCCTATGGGCGTTTTTATTTTCGCCTCTAGCCATAACAATGTTTAGACCAAATCCAAGATAGTTTGGGGCATGTTGCGCAGCGACACGACCTTATCGACACAACCGGTCTTAATGGCCTCTTTGGGCATGCCAAAGACGACGCAGGAGGCCTCATCTTGGGCCACCGTCTTGGCCCCGGCTTGTTTCATGATCTTAATGCCTTCAGCTCCGTCTGAGCCCATTCCGGTGAGAACCACGCCAATGGCGTTGGCCCCGGCGAATTTGGCTACCGACTTAAACAAAACGTCCACGGCCGGGCGCTGGTGGTGGACCATAGGGCCGGTCTTGATTTCCACATAGTATCTAGCGCCGCTGCGCCTTAGCATCATGTGGAAGTTACCAGGGGCGATTAAGCAGGTGCCTGGTAAGACGCTATCGTTTTCCGCGCCTTCCTTGATGTGAATGCGGCAAAGGCCATTCATCCGATCGGCAAAGGCCTTGGTGAAGTTGGCGGGCATATGCTGGGCGATAACAATACCTGGCGTATCTGAGGGCAGCCTAGTTAGGATGTCCTTTAAGGCTTCGGTTCCGCCGGTGGAGGAGCCAATGGCGATGACCTTATTGGTGGTCTGAGTAATAGATCCGCCCTTAACGGTAGCCAGAGGACCGCGTTCGACGCTGGCAGCCCTTTTCATGACTCTGACTTTGGCGGCGGCACGGATTTTTTCGGCCAGTTGGGCGCCCATTTCGCCTACGGAAAAGGAGCCGCCCGGTTTGGCTAGAACTTCGACCGCGCCGCAGTCCATGGCCTCCAGGGCCATGGCGCTGCCCTTGGGGGTTAGAGAGCTGACGATGATGACCGGTAGCGGATGGGCGGACATTATTTTCTTAAGAAACGTAATCCCGTCCATGCGCGGCATCTCAATATCAAGGGTAACCACGTCGGGTTTTAGTTCGACTATTTTATCCCTGGCCACATAAGGATCCGGGGCCGTGGCTACGACCTCGATGTCCTTGGCTTGGCTCAGTTGCTCGGTAAATATTTTTCTGACTATGGCCGAGTCATCGACCACCAGGACTTTAATCATCAAAATCCCCCCTTAATCACCGAAGGTGGGTCGGTCGGATTTAATTATCTTTGGACTTTGCGGTAGATACATGGGGCCACGTACTGAAATTTATGGGACAGGCCACTTAGACTCTCGGAATGACCGATAAACAGGTACCCGCCGATCTCCAGGAGGTTATGAAATTTCTCGACCAACTTGGAAATCGTATCTCGATCGAAATAAATCATGACGTTTCGGCAGAAAATCAGATCCATGGGCCCCTTGAAGGGCATGGCTTCCATGAGGTTGAAGCGGCGGAAAGAAATGATGCGCCTAACTTCTGGTTTGATGACCCAAATGTGGGCCCCGCTTTCCGTAGATGTTTTGTTCATAAAATGGTTGAGGTGAATGGGCGGGATGTTCTTGACGCTCTCTTGGCCGTACTGGCCTTTTTTAGCTATGTTTAGGACTTTGGTGGAAAGATCGGTGGCTAAAATACGAAAGTCCCCGCCGTTAGCAAAATAAGGGCTTTTTTCTAAAACCACCATGGCGATGGTGTAGGGTTCTTCGCCTGATGAGCAGGCTGAGCTCCAGATCCTCATCCTCGGGCCTCCGCCGCCAGGGCGGCGGCGAGCGGCTTCCAGTTCGGGGATGAAGGTTTTGGTCATGAAGTCAAAATGCTGAGGCTCGCGCCAAAAACTTGTTAGGTTAGTGGCTAGAGCGTCAAGGAGAAAGACCATTTCATCGCCGGATTGATCGTTCATTACATATTGAAAATAAGTCTTAAAATTCTTCATCTCCAACTGGCCGATGCGTTTAGTCAAACGTGCCCGTACTAATTCCTTTTTGCCGTCCATGAGGTTTATGCCGCTTTTTTTATGGACAAAATTGGCAATAGTTTGGTACTCGGCGTCGGTAAGATCCGGTTGTTGGAGGGGATGGAAAGTATGGTGTTGGTTATCGATCACGAAAAAACTCCAAAAAAACCAAAGCAATAATACCCAAATAGAGCAGGAGCAAATACTGGTTAAGCCGTCTGGTCGGCTTCCGGGGCCAGTTGGGATCTGGGGCCAAAGGTGAGCTCTTGGTCGGTCAGAATAACGTCGATGTCTAAGATAATAATCACGGTATTCTTAGTCTTAGCCACGCCCTTGATGTACTCGCTCTTAAGCCTGGCGCCGAACTCCGGGGCGGGATCGATATCAGCCTCTTTGATGGTTATCACCTCTGAGACTCGGTCAACGACGATTCCCATCTGAGTGGGCCCGCTTATGGTCTTAAATTCTATGACAATGATAGACGTCCTCTCGGTGTAAGCCTCCTGAGGTAGACCGAATTTGAGTCTAAGGTCTATGACCGGTATGACCTTACCCCGGAGGTTGATAAGCCCCTTCATGAACTGAGGCGTCTGAGGGACAGCTGTTATATCCATCATTCCGTTGATTTCCATTATTTTAAGGATATCAAGACCATAGTATTCTCCAGCTAACTCGAAGTGGAGGAATTTTAAGTCCTTAGAATGATCAACGGCCAACTTGGCTGCTTCCGTCATTATTTGTTCGCTCATTGGCTCTCCGCCAAACCGCCATCAGGCATAACCTATGGCAGGGTCTATTTAAGTCGTGTTAATGGGCTTAGCCCCAAGAGTTATCGTCCATGTCCCAGTCATCGGCCTGTGAGGCGTGGCCTAAGCCCATGACCGGGACCTCGTCGGCCTCAAAGAGGCCGTTTACGTCCAATATCAGTCCGACGCGGCCATCACCTAAGATGGTTCCCCCGGCTAGAGTTCGGACGTGTTTAAGTCTTTCGCCTAGGCTCTTAATGACCACTTCCTGCTTGCCTAAGACCTCATCGACCAACAAGCATCGCCTTTGACCCTCGTTTTCTACGACCACGACCAAAGCGTCTGAGGGATCGGAGACGGCGCCGGGCACATTGACCAGGCGGTCCAGGCGCAGTAAGGGCAAAAGGTTATCGCGGACTTTGATCATCTCACCTTGATTTTTGACCGTGAAATACTCATCGGGCTTGGGCCGGAAGGACTGATTGATGGAAATAGTCGGGAGTATATAACGGTTATCCCCAACTCTAACTATCATTCCGTCGATGATGGCTAAGGTCAAAGGTAGCCTGATGGTGAAGTTGGAGCCTTTGTTGGGGAGGGAGGTAAAATCGACCTTGCCCCGCATGAGCTCGATGGATTTTTTGACCACGTCCATGCCCACGCCACGACCGGAGATCTCGGTTATCTGCTCGGCTGTCGAAAAACCTGGCTGGAAAACCAGGTTGTGGATAGCCGCAGGGGATAAGTTTTCCCCTGGCTGGATCAGGCCCTTTTCCACGGCATTTTTGAGGACTTTTTCGGTGTCTAAACCCCGGCCGTCGTCGCTGAGCTCGATGACCACGTTACCGCCCTGGTGGTAGGCTTTTAGAGCAACCTGCCCCTTAGGGGATTTGCCCTTAGATAACCGCTCTTTGGGCGGCTCAATGCC
>JAITJB010000145.1 GCA_031279155.1 Deltaproteobacteria bacterium
AAGCCTCTGAGCTTTTGAGTAAAATTAAATACTATCATAGCTGCTTTCAAAAGATAGCTAAATCCCGGGGCTGTCAAGCCTTTGATAGGGCAAAACGCATGAAATTTCTGATTTTTTTAGCTTAAATAATTTTTGACCTTTTTGTTTAAGGCAGTTTTATTTAAGGTTTTCGGCTATTTGGTCATTACTTACTTTTGTTAGCCCTTGATTTCGGCCAAAGTCACAACTATAATTGGGCTGACCTCTGGCCTGTAAGAACCGCCAAAAAATTAATGATTTCTTCTATCTATAAACATTTTAAATATACAAGTACAAAAAATAAACTAACCCTTTTGTATATCATCCAGCCAATTTCAGCACACTCTTGACCTGCTACTTAGCCAAGAAAGTTAGCCAAGATAGTTAGCCAAGATAGTTAGCTAAGTAAAACTTGGCCAAATCCAACTCTGCTAAGTAGCCGCTCTATGGAGCCTAAGCCCCATCATACCGCTAGAAGGGCCAAACCGCCGGTCCCCGGGCACGTAAAAAAAGGCTAAACCATGAAAAAATCCTTCGGAGCCAAACCCCTAGCTTTTCCCCTGCCGGCCTATCTGGTTGGCACCTATGACGAATCTTCTAAGCCCAACATCATAACCTCCGCCTGGGCCGGGATATTGGCCTCCAACCCTCCCTGTTTAGGCGTCTCCCTCCGGCCGGCCCGCTATAGTCACGCGGCTATTGTCAAAAACCAAGCTTTCACCGTAAACTTTCCCTCCTCTAAGCTTTTGGCCGCCGTCGATTTTGCCGGCATAGTTTCCGGGAAAAACGTCGATAAATTTAAGGATGCGGCCTTAACCCCAATTAAAAGCGACTTAGTTAACGCCCCTTACGTCGACGAGTGCCCTGTGGTGGCTGAATGCCGACTTTATAAGACTTTAGAATTGGGGAGCCACACCCTTTTTGTCGGCGAGATATTGGACATCAAGGCCGATGAAGAGGTTATTTTGGGAGCGATCTTAGACATCGAAAAAATCGATCCCCTGGTCTTCAACTACGGTGGGCACTACCACAAAGTTGGCGGGCCTGTTGGTAAGGGCTTTTCTATCGGCAAAAGCTTAATTAAGTAAGCTAGCCTTTATAGCCGGCTTAATTGGCCGCAATTACTTTCCAAAATTTTTTCCTATTGTACTTAGACGAAAGACACATTTATGGCCGAAGTTTCCACCGAATTTTTAATCGGCAAAATAATTGCCCTACTCGCTCTCTCTATTCTTCTGATTTATTTTGGCCTCAAAGTAAAAATGCCGACCATCATCGGCTTTTTGGCCACCGGCATTCTAGTTGGTCCCAACGGTTTGGGACTCTTATCTGACCCGGAGCAAGTTGAGGCCCTCTCGGAACTCGGGGTGGTATTACTTTTATTTACCATTGGTTTGGAATTTTCCATCCAGAGTTTACTTAAAATAAAACGCCTGGTCATGCAGGGCGGGAGCCTCCAGATGTTGATCTGCGTGGCCTTCGTGACTCCGGTGGCTCTCATTGCCGGCTTTCCATTAAACAAGGCCATTTTATGGGGCCTTTTGTTTTCTCTATCGTCTACGGCCATCGTCTTAAAGCTCATCCAAGAGAGGGGCGAGATGGATTCCTCTCACGGTAGAGGCGCCTTTGCCGTCCTCATTTTCCAAGACTTAGCCGTGGTCCCCTTGGTTTTGGTCCTGCCCCTATTAGCCGGCGTCAAAGGCGATCCCATCTTAACGGTCTTAATTAAACTCGTGATCATAGCCGCTCTGGTGACAATCCTAGCTATTTGGGTTGTGCCAATGCTCATGCGTAAAGTAGCTCAAACTAAAAGTAACGAGCTCTTCATGTTTACCGTGGCCCTGGTCTGCCTAGGCACAGCCTTTCTGACCGCCGAAGCCGGCTTATCTCTGGCCTTAGGGGCCTTTATGGCCGGCTTAGTCATTGCCGGCTCCCCTTACGCCTATCAAGCTATTGGTTCGGTCATGCCCATGCGAGACATCTTCACCAGCCTCTTTTTTGTCTCTATCGGCATGATGATGGATATAAGTTCTCTCATAAATAACCCGGGCCTTACTATTGGGCTTGCCATAGGGGTTATGCTCGTTAACGTCATCACCACCACCTTAGCCATGAAATTTACCCGCCTAAGTAACAGGGTAGCTGTTCTTATCGGCTTTTCTCTCTGCCAAGTAGGGGAGTTCGCCTTTGTTTTGGCTAAGACCGGCGGCGGACTAAAACTATTAAGCGAATTTGAATTGACCGTATTTCTCAACATGGCCGTCCTAACTATGGCCATGACCCCCTTGGCTTTAGCCCTGGGCCGTTATCTAGCCCCAAAACTTGCCGATATGGCTAAACCCGAAATAGAGGGCCCCAAATTTCAGTGTAAGGATCACGCTATCGTCGTGGGCTTCGGGGTGGCCGGTCAATCGGTGGCCAGGGCTTGCCGGCTATTAAACCGCCCGTATTCCATTATCGACATGAACCCCGGTAGCGTTCAATCCTTCGCCAAATTGGGAGAACCCATCATCTACGGCGACGCCGTAAATGAGCACGTCTTAGAGCACGTAGGCATCCACCATGCGGCCATGTTAGTTGTCAGTATTCCCGACCCCTTGGCCACCAAGCGCATCATCGTCATGGCCAAAACTTTAAATCCCAACATCTATATCATAGCCAGAACCAGATTTCTTTTGACCAAAGATATTCTCATCAAACTGGGCGCCGATTCGGTCGTGGCCGAAGAATTTGAGGCGGCTATCAGGGTCTTTGAAACGGTCATGACCTTTTTTAAAGTCCCAGCCGAGAAGATGCCGCCCTTGCTCCACGCCGCTCGCGAAGCCGGGCCAGTGGATTTTCGGCAGCCAATTGAAGCTTCTCTCCCGACTAAATCTAACCTCAAATAACCCAAACCAATCTGAGATGCGTAAGCTCTGGCCTATTATTTTTTGACAAGCCTATCTGCTCTCTGTTAGAATTTAACTTGACATTAGCCCCTGCTCTGGTAAGTCTTTGGCCACGCTCTAGACTTATCAAGAGTAACCTTTTAGCTTTTGGAGATCTCATGAAACTTTGCTTTGATACCCGATGTCGTAACGCACGCGACCAAAAATTTAGGGGGTAGAAAACTACAAGCTCGCCCACTCCAGCCTCTTGTTTCCCGCCTCCTTATACACCCCCCTGGCCAACAACTTGAGTTTTAAGAAAACAGAGATATTATGGCTTACTCCCCTCTTGACACCAACTGCGAATACGAAGTCGCGGAGATGAAATACCAGACAGAGGACGGCCCCAACCTCGACGTCCTCACGGAAAAACTCTCAGCCATGAGGCCTCAGTATCAGGCCTTCGAATACGTCTCCTCAGTGCCAAGGCCGACCTTTCAGGCGGCTAGAAAAATTATTAGGCTCAGTCAGCAGATCCTCTTCCCTGGCTTCTTCGAGCCCCAACAGCCGACGACCGATTTAGGCATCAAGTTTTCCATCGGTCAAATTTTAAATAATTTATTTTCCCTCCTCTCGACCCAAATCTGCGCCTCCATACGCCACGACCACGTCCGCTACAATAGCCCCTGCACAAATTGCCACGATCAAGGCCGACAGTTGGCCATGGAGTTCTTGCACAAACTTCCGGAACTGCGCGAGGTTTTAGCCTGCGACGTCATGGCCGCTAAAGAGGGCGATCCGGCTGCCGGCAATCACCTTGACCAGATAATATTGGCCTATCCCGGCGTCTACGCCACCATGGTCTACCGCCTGGCCCACGAGCTCTGGGTCCGAAAGGTCCCATTTATCCCTAGGATCATGACCGAATACGCCCATAGCCACACCGGTATCGACATCCATCCCGGGGCGACCATTGGGCCGAGCTTCTTTATCGATCACGGTACTGGCGTGGTCATAGGCGAGACCACGGTTATCGGGCAACACGTTCGCCTCTATCAGGGCGTAACCCTAGGCGCCTTATCTTTACCTAAAAACGCTGGCCTAACCCTAATGGGCCATAAGCGTCACCCGACAATCGAAGATGACGTCATCATCTATTCCGGGGCCACCATCTTAGGCGGGGAAACGATTATCGGCTCCCGTTCGGTGGTTGGCGGTAACGTCTGGCTGACGGAATCGATTCCACCGGACACCAAAGTGTTTATTAAAAAGCCCGAGCTGGTCATCATCAATAGTAGTGAACCCAAATACGGCCCGGCCAACCCCTGCCCGCCCAATAAAGAGCTAGGGGAGCGAGATTAACCATAAAGGGTCGGGCGCCCGCCCGCCCGTATTTAAGCCAAAAGCTTAAGATATAGACAAAACAAAGTTTTCTAAAAATAGTTTTGCCTGTAATCTTAACAATATTTCCGCTAGCGGTTTCTTTTTTAGTTTTGCCTAAAGCATACAAAACCACCGACGCTTTAAATTATCTATTTTAGGAGGAACTTTTGTTATGGCCAGATCCGATTTGGTCAAGAAGCTATTTATTAATTTCAAGACCAATGACCGTGATGGCTTCATTAAAGCCGCCAATGAAATTATTGAAGACGAGCGCAAAAAAAACCACGCTACCTTAGCTGAGGAACTTCGGAGGATTATAAATTTCGACTCGATTTCCGAGCCTAAGCGCCTCAGTAATCCCTCTACGACCTTTGGCCATGGGAGCTGGACAGGCTTCGAGAACGGAATCGAGACCGGGACTGAAAATGCCCGGCAAGCTTTATTGCATGAAATAATCTATCCCGAAAAAACCCTTTCCGACGCCGTCTTAACCGACAGTAACAAGCAAAAGATCGAAGAGATTATTAGGGAGTTTTTAAATTGGGATGTCCTTACTAGTAATGGCGTCTACCCGATAAGGAGGGTTCTTTTCTACGGCCCGCCTGGCTGCGGTAAAACCATGACCGCCGGGGCCATCGCCGCCGAGCTTGGGCTACCTATTTTATATGTGCGCTTCGATGCGATTGTTTCATCTTATTTAGGGGAAACGGCCAGTAACATCCGAAAGGTCTTCGACTCTACCAAGGGCGATAGTTACGTTATGTTTTTTGACGAGTTTGACGCCATAGCCCGCAGTCGAAACGATCAATACGAACACGGGGAAATCAAGCGGGTGGTCAATACCTTCTTACAGCAGATTGATAATTTCCGGGAGCGATCTCTTATAATCGCGGCCACCAATTTTGAGCAGTCGCTCGACTACGCCATTTGGCGGCGCTTCGATAGTACGGTGATGTTTGACATGCCCGATAACGGCCAAAAGATAAAACTCTTTAATCTTAAACTAAAACAGTTCAAGGGCTCGGAAAAAATTATTTCCGAGTTTATAACTGACATGGAAAATTTCTCACACGCCGATGTTGAAAAAGCTGCGCTCTCGGTAATAAAGCGCTGCATTCTCGACGGACGGCGGATGTACAACAAAAATGACATTGAGCTTTCCGTTTTAAAGCAAAAAGAGTTGGTCAAGCTTCGCAAAACGCAGTATTGTGCCTAGCTAAATAGCGAGATAATTAGCGAGCTAAATTGCGCTGCCCCTTAGACGATAAACATTGATTTTTTTGGCCAGTCTAAGTACAATTTACAACTAGGTTGACCTAGCCTGGCTTTTACCAAGACTACCCAATCCTGGACTTAAGTCTCTTACGGCGAAAAAGTTTTCAGGCTTAATCTATTATTGGAAAATATTTAAGCCAGACCTGGCCCGCCTTAGATGCGGTCTTATTAGATCAAATAAACTTATTTAGGCTCAATCGCCCGGCCCTCTTACGTCTTATTGACCTGGGCTATTATTTTTTATTTTGCCTTGGCGCAAGCTTAGAAAACCACTAAACAAGAGTATTTATGGCCGTACCTTTTGTCCTAAGCGAAAAAAGAGCCCTCCCCCGGCGCGAACTACTTTTTTACCTCAGAGTGACTGAGCCTAATTCCGCCCAAGAGATAGGCCGCTTAATCGATATACACTCCAAAGGTATCTTATTAATGTCACGAAAACCCTTAGAGCTTGGCCGGGTGTATAATTTATGTATTGAGCCGCCCAAGGCCCTCCAATCTAAATCCATAAATAGTATCGACATAAAGGCTAAAAGTGTCTGGATCAAACGCAGCCTAACATTACCTTACATGGAAAATGGCCTAATGATCATCGATAAGTCCAATGACGCCGAAGAGGCCATTGACTTGTTGATCAATCTATTCGCTCTCCCCGACGGCGGGTTGAAGGCCTGATAAATTGCTACGCTTAGATTTAATTAGAGAACTCACCTTGTTAGCCGCCAATTCCAGCGATAACTTGGCTCAAGTTCAGGCCGGTTGGGCCTCGCCGACAACCATCTCCGACAGCGATTTGACTTATTTGTTATATATCGGTGCGGCTATTGCCCTGATTTTAGTCGTCGCAGGATTATTAAATTATCGCCGGAAAAAACAAAAGTCCACCAAGGGCTGGTCATCGATTACTAATAGTCAATTGATTTGGGAAATCCTCTCCAAAGCCGTGACTAGACAAGCTAATTTTGTCCTAGATATTTACGAAGCTTCCCGTTCTATTAATTATAAAGGGATGTTAACTAGTTTAGAAGATAATTCCTACCTAATACTCTCATTATCTGAGACGCCTTCGCCTGACGCCGATTTTACCGATCTGCCCGGGGTCATCCACATCAACTACCGGCCCAGCATCAAAGAGCCGGTTGAGCACTACCAATTTGCCACCAAGGTCTTGTCCCTTAGGTTTGTTAAGGTAGAAACCTGGCGCGAAGCCCAATTGGTTTTACCCCTGCCTAAGGTTATTACCAGCGCCCAACGCCGCAGTTATTTAAGGCTTGAGCCCTCTGAGTCCTTGGCCTTTGACTGCGTTTTATACAACGTGCCCGAGGGCAGTATCCCCGATCTTTCGGTCTTAGAGGAAGTCTGCCGAGGACCAATATTAGATATAAGTATCGGCGGAGCTCAGATTAAGCTCCCGCCCACCGTGACCTTACGGGAGACTCAGCGCTTTGTGGGCATTATGAAGCTCCCAACCCAAGATCTCAATTTAGAGCTAAACGAGCCCACCTTAGTCATCTTAATCCAACTATTGACCCAAGAATATGTCCCGGCCTCAACTCAGTTCGGACTAGAGGCTCACACCAACCTTAGAGTCCGCTTCTTGGGCCGCTATCTTAAAGATAACCTCCAAAACGTCTGGTTCTACCGAGGCCTAACTCAGGC
>JAITJB010000147.1 GCA_031279155.1 Deltaproteobacteria bacterium
GGGGAGTTTATATTTCCCGGCCTTTAAATTTTTAGAGGGCGATAATAAGTCATTTGGTTAATATGCCGTAAATATAAGAAAAAATTTTAGCTGACAGTAAAAAACGACTCCAGCCAAAAAAAAGTTAGGCCTAGCCCAAAAAAGTCCCTTGACATCCCCCGGTAAATGTTTATATTTGTATCGGCCTGGCAGACCAGGTGTTAGAGTGCTAGCCAAGACCGACTTGAGCGGTCTTGGCCAAGGCCCTTTCAGGAATAGGTTCTATCCTTTAATAAGAAATTTAGAACAATTTAGGGTAATTATTGAGCTTTTATTTTAGTCAAAAAAGCTTCACGAAAAATTTTTCGTGAACAGTTTTTTTATCCCGGCCCAACATTTGGGGCTGTTAATTTCAAAAATCAAAAAAAAGGAGCTAAACATGAACGTACGTCCTTTGTCGGATCGCATTCTGGTTAAACGCCTTGAGGAAGAGGAAAAAACCAAGGGTGGCATCATTATACCCGACACGGCCAAAGAGAAACCCCAACAAGGTAAGGTTGTCAGCGTTGGCGACGGCAAACTCTTAGACAATGGTACCAGGATTAAGCCCGGCGTTACGGTCGGTGAGACGGTGCTTTTCGGAAAATACTCTGGTACCGAGATCAAGCTCGACGGCGAAGAGTACCTGATTTTGCGCGAAGACGACATTTTTGGCGTCATCAGTTAACCAGAACGCCTTAGCCCTAGGCCGGGCGGTTGGTTTTAAAATCGCCTAAGAGCCTTGGGGGTACGATTTAAGACCCGGAAACGGGAAAAATTGATTATAACCATTAAGATTTGAGGAGGATATCCGTTTATGTCCGCTAAAGAGATCAAATACAGTGTCAAAGCCCGTGAATCCATTATGCGTGGGGTAGACATTTTGGCCGATGCCGTCAAGGTGACCTTAGGTCCCAAAGGCCGCAACGTTATTTTGGAGAAGACCTTCGGCGCCCCGACCATCACCAAAGATGGCGTGACGGTGGCCAAAGAAGTCGAGCTTGAAGATAAATTCGAAAACATGGGCGCCCAGATGGTCAAGGAAGTCGCTTCCAAGACTTCCGATCTGGCTGGCGACGGCACCACCACGGCCACCGTTTTAGCCCAGGCTATTTACCGCGAGGGCCAGAAGCTGGTAGCCGCTGGCGTTAACCCCATGAGCCTTAAGAGGGGCATTGACTCTGCCGTTGAGGCCGCTACTGAAGAACTCCGCAAGATGAGCAAGGCCACCAAGGATCAAAAAGAGATCGCCCAGGTCGGCACCATCAGCGCCAATAACGACCCCACCATCGGTAACATCATTGCCAAAGCCATGGATGAGGTCGGTAAAGAGGGCGTGATCACGGTTGAAGAGGCCAAGAGCATGGAGACCACCTTAGAAGTGGTCGAAGGTATGCAGTTTGACCGCGGCTACCTGAGCCCCTATTTTGTGACCGACGCTGAGAAGATGACCGTCCATTTGGATGACGCTTTCTTGCTATTGGTTGAAAAAAAGATCAGCAACATGAAAGACCTCTTGCCCATCCTCGAGCAGATCGCCAAACAAGGTCGTCCGCTGATGATCGTGGCCGAAGATGTCGATGGCGAGGCCTTGGCCACCTTGGTTGTCAACAAGCTGCGCGGCACTCTCCACACCTGCGCCGTCAAAGCCCCTGGCTTCGGCGACCGCCGCAAGGCCATGTTAGAGGATATCGCTATTCTGACTGGTGGTCGGGTTATCAGCGACGATTTGGGAATCAAGCTCGAGAGCATTACCTTAAGCGACTTAGGTCGGGCCAAGAAGATCAACGTCGATAAAGACAACACCACCATCGTTGACGGCGCTGGTTCCAAAAGCTCCTTGGAAGGCCGGGTCAAGCAGATTCGCGCCCAGATCGAGGAAACCACTTCTGATTACGACCGCGAAAAACTCCAAGAGCGCTTGGCCAAGCTTATCGGCGGCGTGGCTGTCATCAACGTCGGCGCGGCTACCGAAATCGAGATGAAAGAGAAGAAAGCCCGCGTCGAAGACGCCTTGCACGCCACTAGGGCGGCTGTTGAAGAGGGCATCGTGCCCGGCGGCGGCGTGGCTCTGGTTCGCTGCATCGGCGCTTTGGATAAGGTTAAGGCCCAGGGCGAAGCCCTTCAGGGCGTGGCCATCATTCGCCGCGCTCTTGAGGAACCCCTCCGTCAGATCGCCATCAACGCTGGCCACGAGGGCAGCGTGGTGGTTGAGAAAGTCCGCAATGAAGATTCCAACATCAATTTCGGTTTCAACGCCGAAACTGGTTCTTACGAAGACCTTATGAACGCTGGCGTCATCGACCCGGCTAAGGTCACTAGGTTTGCCCTTCAGCACGCGGCTTCGGTCTCTTCTCTGCTCTTAACCACTGAGTGCATGATCGCTGAGAAGAAAGAGGATAAGCCCCTAGGTCCTCCCATGGGCGGCGGCGCTGGCGGCATGGGCGGTATGGGCGGAATGTATTGATAAAACCGCATGTTCTCTGATAAGCCGGGCCCGCGCCCGGCTCAAAGCCGATCGGCCAAGGGTATTACCTTCTGTCCGGTCGGCTTTTTTTATTTTAAAAAACTGTCAAATATCCTAAGCTTAGACTACGATCGGGCATTTTTAAGGCTTGAAAACCACAACCATGGCTTGACAACATATAATGCTTGTGTTATTGTTTTCGCATGGTTAAGTCCGAGTTGGAATTTAAGTCCGGCTATGGCCTTAGCCGGTTACTTGGCCTTCATCCGTTATTTTCTTGTCAGAACCGGCTACTGGAAGCTTTTTGATTAGTTGTGGCGATAAAATCCGGTCTTTTTCTGGTCACCTAGGGGACCTTGATAAAAAAACTTGATTCTTCGCTAGGGTAGCTATGATGGCTTAGTCGAGATTTTTCCTTACGTTTTTTCTTTAAGTATTTTTTGGCTTTGGAGGTAGACATTAGATTCGGTCAAGGTTTGGTGTTGGTGGGCTTTTGATAGTCTTGGAAAATCTAGTAGCTTGCCTTCAGAATCCCAGGCCTAATGGGCTAGGGTGTTGTTCGTTTTTGGGTCGTTTGATGGAAGTTCAGCTTTGAATTATAATTTTTGGTTTGCTCTATTGGCTGGTCGGATAACCAGTTAAATCACAGAGTTGAGTTGCCATTGACCTACAGGTGGTCAAATTCATCAATAAATTCATTATTTTTTCCTGCGGTTAGCCAGACCGGGTCTGGCGGGCTGGTCCGGTAAACGGATTCGGGCCAGTTGTTGGAGTACTAATCTTATGAGCATTAGAAATCTTTGGGTCATCCGGCCCGAACCTAATTTTCAAAACAGGCTTCAAGCCTTTCTCAACCAGGGGATGGTGGCTATTGGCTGGCCAGCCGTAGGCGACTTAGGCGGCGGGTATGACCGGGGAGCTCTCAGTGAAAAACTGAAAGAAACCTACAGCCATTACCGGGCCGAGCAGAAAAGTGAACTGGCCGTGGCGGCTGGCGTCCTGGACCGTTTTGTCAACCAGATCAACGAGGGCGATATCGTTTTGGTGCCTAACGGTGAAAGTATCTACCTGGCTAAGGTGGTTGGCCCTTACGAGTTCCACGAAGAACTCAGTGAAGACGTGCCCGAGGCCGGTTACCCCCATTGGCACCGGGTTGTCTATCTAAACGGCGGTAAACCTTTCTGCCAGATTAAGGATTTGCCCCTAGGCGTCAGAAGAAGCGTCGATTGCCGGTTGGCCGTATTCTCCATCCATTCGGCGGCCAAGGCTATGTGGAATTTCCTAGGACCTTTAGCTGACTGATATCTGGCCTTCTTAGGGTTATTTTTAGATAAAAATAAAGTTTCCATTGGGATCTCGAACCGCGCTACCCGCCGGCGGCTAAGGGTATCATCGCCTTAGCCGCCAGCGGTTTTTTTAATGGTTTTGAGGCAAACCATGACATAAATGGCTATTATTTCAGGCGTTTGTCTCTTTGGGCTTTTTGATATCTTTAGTTTCTTGACCGATCCGGTTTGGCTTGGTAAAATCTATTCAAAATAAAGTCCTTTTTTAGCCTCAACCGTATATTATTTAATTCTTCTTGTTGACTTCTAAAGGGTCGCAATTAAGGTTTATAAAAGTGTTATCAAGCAAAAAATCAGGTCAAATTTTGGGCGTCCTCGCTTTGACGTTTGTCTGGCTATTGGTGGTGATGGCCGAACCACTTTGGGCTCAGCCAGCTAACCCCTTAAATGAAATGACCCAAAAGCGCCGGGAACTGGCCGCTAAAATGGAGGCAGCAACTGTTTGGATTCTCGGCTTAGACGTAGACAAGGTTAAGATGGGAAGCGGCTTTGTGATCGGCCCAAATCACATTATGACTAACGCCCACGTAGTTCAGGGCTTGTCGGGGCGGGCGACCATTTTTGTCTTAAATCAGAACCTCCCGGTGACCGAGGCCGAGCTAATAGCCTATGAGCTTGACAAAAGAAACAACGCCCAAAACATGGGGGGAAGTGATTTTGCCCTTTTACAGTTTAACCCGCCCAAAAGCGTTAAGCTGCCGGTTCTCAATTTTAACTTGGAAGTTCAGAAAATGGACTTGATCGGGGCTTGGGGTTATCCGGACGCCATGGTCCAATTCGATAAGTCGCGCAATAGCCTAGTGGAGGGGGATGGTATTGAGGCGCCGCCGGTGGTTTACACCGAAGGTACGGTTAACACCATCGTTGAAACCAATCTCGGAAGAGTTATCATGCACTCGGCTAATGTCACAAGCGGCAACAGCGGCGGACCCTTGGTCAACATCGCCGGCGAAGTGGTGGGTATAAACACCTGGCGTTACGCCGATAAGGAGGGGCATGATCTAGCGGTTTTGAATTTGGCCCTATCGGCCCAGGACATATATACTTTTTTGGTCGAAAATGGCGTCCAGCCTCAGCTGGCCGCTGGCCAGTCCACGGCTTCCTTAAGGGGATCGGATCCAAACCGATCCAATAATAGCCCTGGCCGGAAATCAGTCAAACCCAAGGTCCCAGAGGAAGACCGAACTAGGTACTTTAACAGTTTTTCGTTGAAAGTGCCTGAAAAATGGCTGGTTTTAGATAGCGACGAGGACAGCGTGGTCTTGGCTTCTAACGACCAAAAGACGTCTCTGGGCGTCGTTGTCGCCCCCAATAAGGGGCTAGGCGCTTGGTATTGGTCAAAAGTGTACGCCGAGAAATTTGGCAGCGTTGAGCCCGATGAGTACGGAGAAGATATCTTTGTCATTTTCCCGAAAGATGAAGACGATACCCTGGTCATCGTAGGCGATCTCGATGAAGCGCGCCATATGGTCATATATCTAAACGGTAATCTAGATGATCCCATGATCGATGTGCTATTAGATAGCATTGAAGGGATATAAGCTGGTCCGAGATTTTAATTAAATTTTCTTATCCATCAGCTCTTTGAGATCCCTTTGTTTGCGCTCGCAGTCGGCCTTGTAGGCTTGGCCCTTCGGGGCCTTGACTGCCGCCTCGCAGTGGAACATAGCCTCCTTTAAGCGGCCTGTTTCCTCGTAAAAAGAACTCATCAGGTAGTGGCCTTTGGCCTCTTGGCCGATTTTTCCGAAAAAAAGTCCGGCCAGTTCCTTAGCCGGCGGGTAGTCCTTGCCGGCATAACCTAAGGCCCGTTCATACAAGGTGTTAGCCTCGCTATTGCGTTCGGTCAGTTCGTAGCATCTGGCCAGACCTAAAGTAGCTAAGAGGTTGCGCTTATTTTTTTTCAAGGCGGCTTCATAGTGGCTAATGGCCTCTTGGGGCTGCCTAACTTTTAAGGCCAGATCGCCTAAGTCGGTTAAGAATTGGTCAGAGCCAGGATTTAGTTCTGAGGCCCGAAGTAATAGTTTTTTGGCTTGAGCGTAACTCATCTCCCTAGATGACAGAAGGCCAAGGCCGTTAAGGGCCGAAGCGTCATCGGGGTCTTTGGCCAGGCGGCGGTTAAAAAAGTCCCTAGCGCGGTTGGGGTTGCCGTTCATGGCTATGGAGCGATCTCTTATGGCCTGGAAAACGGGATCTGGTGGGGCCGGCGGGGCTTCGGCCTGATCGGAGAAGGTGGAAGCTAGCCTAGAACTTAGACCGGGGTGGGTGCTTAGGTAGCCTGGGAGGCTAGCTAGCTGGTAGCTCTGCTCGTTCATGATTTTAAAGGCCCCGTACATGTCCCTAGGGTGGTAGCCAGCCT
>JAITJB010000150.1 GCA_031279155.1 Deltaproteobacteria bacterium
GCTCGGGCTGGCAGAGCATCAGGTAGGCCCGCAAGTTTTTTTTTAGTTCCCCTATATTGCCCAGAGAGTTTTCCACCTGCAAGGCGGCGTCAGCGCGAATGAGTGGTAAAAACCGTTGATTAAGATCCGTTTTGTGGGCTTTCCCCACGACGTTTCGCGCCTTATCACCTTTGTAGAGACCCAAACCATATTTCAGTTTTGAGTCGATAGCCGGGTTAAAAACGTTAAAAGCTGATTCAAAGGCTTGAAGTTCAGGCAAAACGTATTTAGGGCCCTCAGGGTTTTTGTTCGTATTTATCTTGGCCTCGATCTCCGTGCTAAAGAGATCTAATTCATGGAGTTTTGAGAAATTGTTACTAAAACTTAAGGCTAAAAGAAGCCCAAGGGTGAGCATAACGCCAAAAATCACTATTTTCCCGGCCTGTTGACTAAAGCGGAGACCCGCGAATTTTTTACGAGCATCCTTGGCCAAACCGGCTTCCGGTATGATGGCCTCAGTAAAAACTCGTGAGAGGAAGAATCCTTTAGCGTATTCACCCAAGGCTGGCTGATAGCCTGTTTGAAAAGACCATTCGCCATGTTCGTCAGTGTTAAAGGCGTTTTGGGATGAAACTGAGCAAGTAAAGAAAAAACCCCTGAACATGACCGGACGGTGATAACGCGAAGGGCCGAAGGCCTCGGAGATATAGTCCTCCAAATTGGCCGAGAGTTTTTCCAGTTCCCGAGGGAAATTAAGAATATCTCCCCTGGAGGACAGAGCCCGTTCATGGTGTATTTTGGAAAAAACTTGACTATTTAGATTTTTTAAAAGATCCGCTACCTCTGCCCTAACCCGTCCGGGTTCCATTTGGCCTTTGAAGTTGTGAAAGCCAAAAATTTGTTCCCGCTCGGATCGTGATAATTCCGAGAAAAACGTAAAAAAGCCCGGCACGGCATCAGTTTTAGTCAAAAGGAGGTAGACAGGAACTTCAGTCTTAAGGGTTTTTAGTACCTCATTGAGCCGATCCCGCGTAATTCTGGCCAAATGCTCGTAAACGGTCTGATCTTCTCGCATCAAATCCCTAAGGCTTAAAGTAACAATCACGCCATTAATGGGCCTGGCCGGTCTAGCATTATAAAGAGCATTAAGTAAATCAGACCACCGGCTGTCTCCGCTATTTCCGGGAGTTATCTCCAAATAACTGCCAGGGGTATCAATATAAATTGCTTGGTTACCAAAGAGAACCTGAGGCTGGGAAGTCGCGTTGAGCTTATAGAGATTTCGGTCGGCTTGTTCGTTTATGGGAAATTTCTGCCCGGAATTTAAAAGGGCCAACGTTTTACCGCTATTATTAGAGCCGATGACCAAATACCAAGGTAGAGAGTATTTGGACCTACCATCTGGCCCGAAATATCCTGAGGTCTCAATCGTTTTTACCGTTCCCTTAATCATTTGTTTGGTATGATTTCGCTCAAGCTTTTCCTGTTTTTTGGCTTCAGCCTGTTTCTGTTTATTGGCCAGCTTTTCAGGATCTTTATTTTCGAGCTTGCTATTAATTGATTTAAAAGTTGTCATGAAGAGTAGCCACATGACAAATAACCCGATCGTTGCGGCTAACCTAGCGTTAAAACTGGTCAGAATCTGGTTTCCTGAAACAATGATTGATGGCCCGATTATCCAAATTAAGGCCACGACGATAACGAGCATCGCCAAAGTGACGACGCCAGCTTCTCGCAAATAACTGCCAAAGCGAGTGCAGAAACCAAATACGCGTTTAATCACAATCCTGACCCACTTGGTTGAGGCTTTAGCCGCTCGCGGCCAATCCAATTAATCATTGTCCGTACTCTCTTGATCGATGGTTTGGCCGTAAGCGTCAAACTGGTAACCCTCGAATACCTGATTGGCGCGAGTATTAAGGGTAAAGGAAAAACCTATAAAACTTATGGCCAAGACAATTACCGCCAAGATGATTACTAGCCAGACGGGGAGGTAGCGATGGATGGGGTTTACGGTCTCTACTCTTTCCACGGGTTTAGCCAAATCCAAAATCGGTTCGCCTCGAAGTATCCGGATCTGTTGAAAGACCTTATCCCGTAGGGCCTCTAAGGCATAGATTCCACGCTCCATCACTCGATAACGGCCTTCAAAGCCAAGGCTAATCAGAACATAGATAAGTTCCAACAAATAAAGGTTTTGAGCCGGATGCTGCATACAGCGTTCTAAAATCTGAAAAGACTTTTCCCCACCCCATGTTTCATCGTGAAAGCTGCTTAAAAGAGTGTCATGGGCCCACTCAGCGCTATCCTCCATTGAAGACATAGTCACGCTTTCGTCCAAAGCCGTGCACAAAACGTATCGAGCTGCTAGAATCTGAGCTCGGGCGACATCGCTATTTAGGGCTTTAGCCTCAAAAGCCTTGATTCCGGTCTCAAAAGTCTGGCGCAGCCATTCTTGATTTTCATGTTCGTCTTTACGAAGCTTAATTATTTCAGTCAACAATGGATAAGCAGCATCTAAGAGGGGATTAATCCCTCGTTGGAAGCGTTCAAGGGAGCTTTGTTGGCCAGTATATGGTTGATCTAAAGCTGAGGAGTTTGATGGCGACCTCGCCACTGCCTTAAAAGGAGTCTCCACTCGACCGCTGTGTTGTTCTCCCAATGGTTTGACCACTGTTTTGTCTGAATCGTAAGCTTCACTATTTGCCATCTTTATCGCTCTTGTCTTTCTTACCAATTTTGGGCTAAACCCAAAAATCGGAATCATGGGTCACTCTTTAATGGCCCAAAAACGCAATTTTAGCCTAGGGAAAGACCCGGAGACAAAAAACGCGAACCCACCCGAGAGCTCCATCTGCGAGAGTTCTTCGGAAGTAAGGTCCAGCCGGAAGTAGGTCTCATCGGCGCGAAAGGGTATTTGTCTGGGCGCGACAGGCAAAGGTCTTATGAATATGCCCGGCAGGTGGAGACTAATTAGCTGCCGGATGCGCTCAACTGGACCGATTTTAAGCTGCTTGGGCAATGAAGTCCGAAGGGTCTCCTGGGCCATGTCTGCTTTGGCCGAGACCACGAAATTGGCCGTTGTCAGTAAGGTCCGATCATTGATGATTGCAACCAAGATATCGTATTTTCTCTTCTCAAGCGGCAGTTCAAAGGAGTGCTGTTCAAGCACCATGCTTAAGAGAGAGCGTGCCTGGCCCATAAGGGTGCTTAAAACCGTTTCCTGACGTAAATGATCATAGGCCGGAGTTTCATTGGGACGTTTGGTGCTCTCGGCGAAGGTTGATAACTCCCCAATCAGGATTAAAAGGTTTAGGTAAAATTCCTCTGGGTGAACATTGAATGCCTTCTCCATATGCTTAAAAATGGGCTCAAGTCGATTTATTGTTTGCAAAAGTAAAAAATCGGCGATCTCGACCACCCCGATCTGTCCCGCTCCGTTTAGCTTTAAAGACAGCTGGCCACCACGGTGCGAGAGAAGCCCTATTATTTCCCGCAAATACCCAGAAAAAACGTCGCAGGCTGACAAGCTCAGATAAGTAGGCACGAAACCAGCGTCCAAAACCAAAGTTCTGTCGGCCTTGCTTTCGGCGAGTTTGGCGATCGGCAAGGCCAGACAACCATCGGTGTTTAATTCGCTCTCCAAGACCAGTCTTAGAGCCAGAGCACCGCACGAAATGGTGACCTTTTTGGTTTGTCCTATATTGCTGTCAGAGACCTCAAGGGGGTGGCTTAAATATTTCGTGGCCAAGCCGATCTCGCCCTCGGGGCTAGTTTCCCAAGAGCCTTCCGTCGACAAAGGCAAAACCAGATAAATCAACTGATTACTTAGACCAGAGGGGATATCCAAGGACAAACTGGTTCGCCCTATCTCAAAAAGGGTACCATCAGGTAAGACCCCGCTTGCCCGTTTTAAAACTAGCTTGCCTAAGCTTAAGTATTGTTCGTCGATTTGAAACTCGCTCAGGCCCCAAGGATAATGTGAGAGTAAAAGCATACGCCTTTGGATCTGAGCCGCCAAATAGCGATCTTGCTGTTGAAAATGCTGCGGCCTGAGCATCATCCCTTCTGACCAAACGACTTTTTCTGGGAGCATTATTTACCATTTAAAAGATGTGATTAAGAGACATGTTAGAAATAAGCGGCCAAAACCTAATCCGAGGTGGCCATTATCGAAGATTTAAAAATAAACTCTGAAAATATGCGGAGTTTACTGATTCACCATTGTATCAAATTTTTTAAGCGTTTTGATAGTCTGAGAACTTTCCGTGATCGATTCGGCCTCGGAGATTGGCGGGTAATCAAAAACCATTGACGGGCTAGTTTCTGGAAGGAGATCTTGGGCAGGGTCAGATAATGGGCTTGCAGCGCTTTGACCGTTTGCGGGGGGGGCGGAGGTGGACCCACTGGAAGACACCGTGACGCTAACTGAGTTAGGCTGAGCGCGGATTGTTTCTCGGTAACTTTCAACTGCTTTGGCTGGATCCCATTTTTTTAACTTTTCAGCCGGAATCAAAATCAGACTCGAAGAGTTTAGTTCAATGCCGATGGTTGTCGCCTCCTCTGGGTCTATAGGAACAATGACCTTCCAAGGACCTTTGCCTGCCGTCTGCCGGAAACTGGCCATAACACCGACGAATTTAGTCTCGGGTGTGGGTTCATACACAACCGTATAAGCTTTACCAGGCAATATGGTCATCTCATCGTAGGCAATTAGATCCGACCCCAAGGTGACCGAAGGGTCCCTAAACAAAGGGATCATTTCTGCTTGTTTAAACATCAAATCCGAGCGCAGTTCGTACATTTGGAGCATAACCGGGGATGGACGTCCAGTGGCGTCGGGGTTGGTATTGGGGAGACCTGCCATGGCCAAAATGAAAGAGGGACCACCACAGCCAGATAGAAAAAGTGCCAGGAAGGCGTTTAAGCCTATATATACCAAAACCATTCGCAAGGTTACTAATAAGCCATCCGAAGCCTCTTCTTTAATAGGCAATTGAGCTAAAGACAATGCGATGAGAGACTCTTGGAAAAACGGTTGGAGTGGTGACAATTGATGAAAAAATTTACGCAGCATTATTCTTGCCCCTCTTGCGGCCCGGGCTTAATTGGTCTTAAGACGCGGACCTGCATTTCATAGGCTCTGGCGAAGTCACGCAGAAAGAAATCAGCCAAAGCGTCAGATTCCGTTATCTCAGCGTGAAGTTTTGTATAAGTTTTCCACAACTTAGCTTCTTTGTTCAATTTAAAGGACCCTGTGGTATTGAGCCTCTCTTTGACTTTGGCGGGAGATAACTTATCCAACAAGGCTGCCATTGCCGCCCTTGCTCCAGCCAGGAGGCCCATATGGTGAGAGTGCAAATCGTTAAAAGCACTGGCTATAGCCTCATAGGGTGAGAGCGTGTCAGGGGAACGATCAGAAAACAAATGGTTTAAGGCCGTTTGAAGGCTGGGTGAAAACTTAAGCGGGTTATTGCCTGAAACCTCAATCGTGGTTACCGGCAAACGAAGTTCCTTTTGGCTGGTAGCGCGGTTTTGGAGCGCTCTGGTTAGTCCTGATATCGACGCTCTCAAGAGTTCCGCAGCCAGGATTAGTAATTTTTGGCGTGCTTCGGAACTAGTTGACTCAATATCTAAGCCCAGGGTCTTAATGAAAAGCTCACCTTCGGAATTATGCCCAAAATTAAGGGATGGACCTTGGACGGCCCTAGGATTAGAATCCTGAACGTAAGCTGACCCACCAGGGCGCAACGAATTCTCTGGTTGTGGCGTATGGGTGCTCTCTGATGGTGAGGCTAAGGGAGACAGGGAGCTAGAACCATGTGTATTAGGGGCATGGTTGGACGAGCTTCCATGAGGCGAGAGAATTTCGGATGTAGCAACATCTGGATCCTCGAAGACCAAGTTTTCGGGGATGGCTCTAACGGTAAGCATGACGTTACGACCGGCCTCTTTGTGATCTGACAGGCTATCGTGGCTACTTTTGGGCTTAGAGCGTTCCGGGGAGACGAAATCATCATAAAATCCCATACGTTCTCGGACCTCGCGGAGTTCTTGGCGCTCCATGGCCACGATGGGGTCAAGCTCGGAGCTCTCATCAACCGTGCTATCAAGGTCCGTAGGTAAGTAGGAATTGGGGTTTCTAAGCAACCTAGCCTGGATAACATACTGACCAAGCTTGAAAGAATCTCCGTGTTGGATAAGATGCCGCTGTCCAGTTCCGACCAATTCCCGTGTAAGAGTTGACATTATACCGTTGGAACTTAAATCCTCCAGAAAAAAATTATTACCATCGCAACTGATAAGCGCGTGCTTACGGGAGATCTCCTGCAATCGATCTGGCAAGACCCAGTCCGAGTCGTTGGAACGACCAATATAACCACCCGTTTCATTGAAGATGTGGGAGATCCGTCCTTCCGGGGAAAATTTATGATGGCTTATGATTTCAAATAAAATTTCCATGGCAACATTTATGAGTAAAAAAATTTTTAATCAATTAAGTTGTATTTTATGATGCTTTAAATGTAAAAGTCCCAGCCGATTTATTTAGGTCAATTTCCACCGTCCTGGCTCCGTCGTTTACGCTGCTTAAGGCGAAGCCGGAGAGATTGGGTAAAAGAGAATCATTTAGAACTCGATCGATATTACGGGCACCGCTTTCGACGGCGACACAGCTTTCAGCAATGCTGTCGATGACCGTTTGAGTCCATTGGAGATTTAAACCGCGGCTTTGCCAAAAGCGATCTTTTAAGACCGAAAACCTGATTTCCACCAGTTCCCTAAAAATTTCCTTAGCAATGGGCGCGTAAGGAACCAAGGAGAGACGGCCCAAAAGCGCTGGCTTAAAAAATTGGTTTAATACTGGTCTTAAGGCTTCATCGAGGACCTTTTCCGATGGTTCTCCTTCCTCGTAGAGGGCAGTTATGATATCACCGCCAAGGTTGGAGGTCATAAAAATTATTGTGTTTCGAAAATCTACTTCGCGCCCCTCGCCATCGGCCAAGACACCCTTGTCAAAAATCTGGTAAAAAAGGTTTAGAATGTCAGGATGGGCTTTTTCAACTTCATCAAATAGAACCGCTGAATAGGGTTGCCGCCGCACGGCCTCGGTCAGACGACCGCCTTCACCGTAGCCAACATAGCCGGGAGGGGAACCAATTAGGCGAGACACGGTATGTTTTTCTTGAAATTCAGACATGTTGAACTTTATGAGAAAACGCTCGCCACCGAAAAGTTCATCGGCCACAGCCAAAGCCGTCTCGGTTTTGCCAACTCCGCTAGGACCGACTAAAAGAAAAACTCCATTTGGGGCGGTAGGCTCCTCAAGGCCGCTAAAAACGGTCAGTACCGCCTTTTCGATAGCCCTTACGGCTATCTCCTGCCCGCGAATACGTTTCCTTAGCCTGGCCCCAAAATTTTCAATACCCTTAGACTGGCCCATGAGTTTTTCCATCGGGACGCCCGTCCATTCGGAAATTACCTCAGTCACGAGCGGGACATCGACTTCAAAAAAAACCAGAGGCTTTTCCATTCTAATGGTGCCTAGTTGGTTTCGCAATTCCATTAATTTGGCAATTGGTTCAAAACTAGGCAATAACAGTGAGTCTTCACTGCGGTTTGATCCGTTATCGATAAGAGACTCAATTGGCGTTTCCATTTGAGCCTTAATTGGTGTTGTATTAGTGGCTAAACCACATTTATCAGCAACTAATGTTCTGATCTTTATAATTTCGAGCGCCAAATCAAGCTCTTTATGCCATAAGGCATCGAGATTTTCTCTGGCTTGGTTTAGCGACGCAATTTTGGCTCTAAGACTGGGTAGATATTCTTCGAGGTTTTGGGTATAAGACCCATTGCCGTAAAGACCGTCTCGTTCCAGGGCGCTTAAAGCCCTTTTAGCGGCCCCCAGTTCTTCTTCCAGGGCTTCCAAGGAGGCTGGTTTGGCGCCTAAGCTGACTTTGACCCGGGCGCAGACAGTATCAAGAACGTCAATTGCCTTATCGGGTAAATAACGCCCACTTATGTATCGCTCAGATAGCTCGGCGATACTGACAACGGCTTCGTCCCTTACGTAGACTTGGTGACTTTTTTCATAACTTGGGACTAAACCTCGTAAAATAGTAACCGTCTCCTCAGGTGTTGGTTCGTCGAGTTTAACTAGTTGAAAGCGTCGAGCCAGGGCGGCATCTTTTTCAAAGTATTTTTTGTATTCACTCCATGTGGTGGCGGCTAGGGTCCTGAGTTCTCCCCTGGCCAAAGCTGGTTTTAATAGGTTAGCCCCATCCCCCATGCCAGGGGTATTACCGGCACCAATTAGTGTGTGAGCCTCGTCAATAAAAACAACGATGGGAACAGGTGAACTTTTCACCTCGTCAATCACGCCTTTTAGCCTCCTTTCGAACTCTCCCTTAACACTAGCCCCAGCGGCTAAGCGGCCCATGTCTAAACTTATCAAACGGACGTTTAATAAGGCCTCAGGGACGTCATTTAAGGCTATTTTCAGAGCCAAGCCTTCAGCCACAGCTGTTTTGCCAACACCTGGATCGCCAACTAAGATGGGATTGTTTTTTCGGCGCCGGGTTAATATGTCAATTACTTGGCGAATAGTACCGCCTCGAGCGAAAACCGGGTCAATTATACCGCCTTTCGCTTCTTTTGTTAAATCATTCGCGAACTGAGCTAAAAAGCCACCCTCTCGAACCACATCGAGGTTTATCCTGAGTTTGGTTTCTTCGATATGGCCTTCCCACAGAGTGCGCAATTTCTCAGGCGAGATTTTAAAGAGTTCCTGATAAAAGGGCATCACGCTATAGCGTAATGGATTGGAAAGTAAGGTTAAAACTAATATGCCTACATCAATTTTGACAGTATTAAGCTCTAAAGTCGCAAATAAATAAGCCTCTTGGAGAAATTCTACCAGGAGCACAGAAAATACTGGACGTCCCGTATATTTTCCAGCTCTTTTGCGTCCTTTCTCTAAGAGCTGGCTGATAATATCAAGGTTTATATTGAATTGGCCACAGATATCGTGAAAAGGGTTAGTTTGTTGAATTTTCTCAAAAAAATCCTCTATTCCTATTTCTTGACCACCCCTGCTGACGCAGCTCTCGGCCGCACCTTCCAACCCGGCACGGGTAGTCTCATCGAGCTTCGCCACCAATGAGGCCAGGTTAATGTTAAGCATCTCTTTTAAGCACCATAGTTTTTATTTTAGGAAATAACAATTTGACCCTCTACTGCGGAGGACGAAGAAAACCCCGTTGGGCGAAAGTTTTCGTCAGTGCTGTCGGCTTCCAAAAGCAACACACCATCACCACAGTTACCCAGCCAAGTTGACCAGCCCAGACGGCATTGAGCTGTTTCGCTAATAATTAGCGCGGGGATATCTTCTTGTTTTAGACTTAGCTCTAAATCAAAGCTAAGCTGTGAGCGCATGACGAAACGTATAATCGACTTAAGCCTGGGAAAGGTTTGACCACACGGCAGAAAGCCATTAAAAGTTGGCCAATTTAGATTTTCTATAACGATTCGAAACTTCCCTATTTGATCGCTGACGGTTTCGCCCAAAAGGCAATCATCGGACAAGGTACTGTTGGCCTGACCCAATGAGGATTTTTGATCGTTTGGGATTGTAACCTCGCGCCGTACGCACAAAACTAAGTAAACTTCGCGGTGTGAGAAATAATGGCGTAAAATGCTCTCCAAAGATCCGGTCGATTCACCGTTAAAGGCGATTAAGCCTATGTAGGCCATAAGCTTTAAGGGATCTAATTGGTCGTTTTCCCTAAGGGTCCGATGCCCTAAACCCATAAAGCTAAAAAACTGATTGGAGAGGCGATCCGCAGCCTTGGGCTTAAAGCGTATATGGTAACGATACTTAAGCCAAGAGTGGTACAGGATATCGACTAAGTGATGGTTAAAAATATCCAGAAAATCCCTTAAAACGCATTTTTCGTCCTGATGCTGGGCCACGTATTGTGTGAAATATGAGGGGAGAGGCGAAGCCGCCCCATGTAAGCCCATGAGATTTATGGTTATTAAGGCCCGAAGGCCACTTTCGGTTGGCTCAAAGTCTAGATCCTTTATGTCGTGAGGAGGGAAGCTAAGCGAGGGGTTAACCCTGAAGCGGAGGCTATTTTTAGATTCATGACCCAAAAAGGAATTTATTAAGCTTTGACTGAGGGTTACCGCCTGAGCTAGGGTAAAGCTACCCGGGGTTTCGGTCAGAGCTTCTTTAAGACGCCTGCGCTCAACGTCTATGAACAGGTCTAAACCGTCATCATGCCTAATCGGGCTGGCCATCGGTAGGTATCCCCGCGTTTTTCTTCCGTCACTGTCAACTCATGAAAGCTATTGACCGTTGCGTACAATGCCAAGAATTCATTAATAATTGAGCCAAAAAGATACATATCACCCTCACCATTGAAAGCTTCTTGATTTAAGGTCAGAGTGGTTTTGGAGCCCCTAAGCGGTAAGCCTCGGTAGATCCGATCGGTAGAAAATGAATTAATCTTGATCAGGCCGTTAAACACCCGTTCCAAAGCCCTGGCCCTGGTTTTGTCGTGAAGAGCCCTAAAATCATAAGCAGAAATCACGGACTTTAAAGCCTGAATATCAATTAAAGAGATATAATTTAAAGACATATTGGAAATAAGCCGCCACAGTAAGTCACTTTCCAGCGGCGGGGCGTAGGAGCCACTGACAGGGGTTATGTTGGTGAAAGTTATGTTCTCAGGAGTATTATCAGAGTGGCGACAAATATCCCCCAACTCAAGCCTTTGAGCAAGTAACCGGTTCGTGACCGTTAGTTCAAGGGAAACCGTTTCCCTTATAGGGGCCCCTTTAAAAATATGGACGACGGAAATATAAGTTTCTGTGCCTTGGTCAAGAACTGAGGGCTTAAGTCTCAGACGGTAAAATGCCGAGGCCGAACCAGGTGTTTGACCGTGTTCAAACGACTCAAATGGAACGCAACTTACCTCTTTTTTGGCTTCATGAAGCCAGCTACTGACCTTATCTACGTTATAAACCGCATAGTGGTAAGGATTTCTGGGATCGACTACGATCCGGTACTCGGTCTGCCGATGATCCATCAGGATGGGCGTGGCGTCTAAATGAAAGAGGTTAACGATAGGCGTACAAAATAATCTAATATTATCTTTTTTAAATAATCCAGCTTGCTTAGGCTGTTCTTTTAGCCTAAAAAGCAACTTAAAACTAGTCTGGTTTTTATATTTATCGGGAATGGCCTGGCTCAACTGGGCCAAGCCGGCTAATTGGACGAAGAGAAATTTTTCCGGAAAGCAAAAATACTCCTGTAAGAGCCGGTAGCCGGAAAAAGTGTTGGCCGGGTATAAATACATGGCCTCGGCTTCTTTAAAACCCACCGGGGTTAAGGCTTCGGGGCCTAAGGTCAGAAAAGTATGCTCAAAACCCTCATCGTCAATATAAGCGGCTTGAATATCGATAACTTTTTTTAGAAAAATTAGGTAGATAATCGTAGTCAAGCTGGGATCGCCACAGAGAAAAAGCCTCAGCTTATCTAAGCTAAAGTTTGATAACGGCGCCCCAAGCGTCTGAAAGGATAAGCTTAAGAGCTGCCGCCCGGCATTTTCGCGATAATCTAAGTCCACTAATTTTAGCGGGGCCACCTCGACGTCGTAGACGGTCTGGAAGGTACAGCCCAGCCCCTCAACGGGCTTTGAGGTAACTTTAGTTCCTTTGGGGATAATTAAATTACGGCTTAAATTTGAGGCCGGAAAGTACTGAAGAACGCTAGCTGACGGCACTGGGCGTAAATAATTTGGCCACAATAAGTTAAAGAGCCCGTGGGTTATTTCCGGCAGATCGTCGTCTAATTTTTGCCTAAGACGACCAGATAAAAAGGCAAAACCCTCCAATAATCGCTCCACGTCTGGATCGCGACCGGGAGTGCCCAAAAATGGCGCCAAGCCGGGATTTCGCCTCGAGAACTCCAAGCCCAATTCCCTCAAGGCGGCCAGTTCATCTTGATAATACTTGTTAAAGGTCATGATCCAAGATATCCCTTAGATAACTATCTAATAATACTATCTAAATCTCAAATTATCCAAGCTAAAGGCCCAGCGCCAGGGGGAAATTTCGCCGCTTTCAGTCGCTTTTCGCCCTGAGATGGAGAAAACCAACGTCATGGGCCCTTGGCTATCGGCTGAGACTTCCACTTTGACGTTTTTAAGTCGCGGCTCAAAGCGGTCGATACCTTCGGCGATAACCCGGCAGCATTCGGTTAAGAGCTCGCTTTTGGAGAGCCCTAGATCGTTTAGGTCTGGAAGGCCGTAGTCAGGAAGGCTTTGGACCGATCCCTGCCTGGTGGTCAAAAAACGCAAAAGATGATTTCGGATGGAATCGTCCTCCGTCAGAGCTTGGGCCTCTCGGCCCATGGTTAATCGTTCAAAAAGAGAGCCGCCCATTTACCTAAGCTGATTATCCTTATCTTTTACCTAAATTGCAGCTTACTCTTTATCGAGTTTTCCCACCAATGACAGGGTGAAATAAGCTCCCATGTATTTAAAATGAGGCCGCACGGAAATGGTCACCCGATACCAACCGGGATCACCCTCAACCTCATCGACAGTTATCTGTGAACTTCTAAGAGGCCGCCGACTACGGGTGTCGGAACTAGGATTTTCCTGGTCAGCCACGTATTGGCGGATCCAGAGATTAAGCTCCCTTTCCAGGTCGATGCGTTCTTTCCAGGAACCGATATTCTCCCGCTGCAAAACTTTGATGTAATGAGCTAGGCGGGAAATAATGAACATGTAAGGCAGTTGTGTCGAAAGCCGGTAATTGAGCTCAGCGTCTTTGCCTTCAGGCGAAGTCCCGAAGAATTTAGGCTTCTGGCAGGAACTGGCCGAAAAGAAAGCAGCGTTGTCGCTCCCCTTACGCATAGTTAAGGCTATAAAACCCTGCTCAGATAGTTCGTATTCCCGGCGATCGGAAATTAAGACTTCGGTGGGGATTTTCATCTCGACGTCGCCCATGCTCTCGAAAAGATGAACTGGAAGGTTCTCGACGGCCCCGCCGGATTTAGGGCCGATGATGTTTGGGCACCAACGGTATTTAGCAAAACTATCGGTCAGACGCGAGGCGAAAGCGAAAGCGGTATTGCCCCACAGAAAACTATCGTGGCTACCGTCCACATTTTCTTTGTAGACAAAGGCCCTGATGGGATTATCATCAGGATCATATGGCTGCCTAAGGAGGAAACGAGGTAGAGTCAAAGCTACATACCTGGAATCCTCGGACTCCCGAAAGTTATGCCATTTGGCATACCTCGGGCCGCTAAAAATATCCTGGAGATCCTTTAGGGCTGGAAGTCTTTCAAAGCTGTTTAAGCCGAAAAACGATGGTTCGGCAGCCGAGATGAAAGGAGCGTGGGTAATTGCAGCGACGCTGGCCAGCGACTGCAAGAGCCTGATATCTATGGCTGTAGGTCCAAAATAATAGTTGCCTATCACAGCTCCAACAGGTTTACCACCGAACTGGCCGTACTCGGCAGTGTAGATCAGCTTATAAAGGCTCGATTGCGCGATTTCCGAGGCGTCGAGAAAATCATCGAGTAGTTCGTCTTTGGTCAGATTGATTATTTCGACTTCAATGTTTTCCCTGAAATCGGTGCGGTCGATTAAAAGTTTCAAGCCTAGCCAGGCCGATTCCATGGCCTGGAAATCTTTATCGTGAAGTATCTCGTCAATCTGTCGCCCCATACGGTAATCGATTTCAGCGATCATCCTATCTACAGTGGTTTTTTTGACCTTTTCATTTTGATAGTCTGGTTTGAGCATCTCGGAAATAAAGGAACTGATCCCCAAGCGGGCCGCCTCATAGCCCTCGTCACTGGGAGTTAGGTTAGTTTCCTTGATGATCGACTCTAACAAATTTGAGGCGGTGACGGATTCACCACCCGTTTGATGCTGCTGCCGCTGTGACATAAATAATGCTCCAACCTATAAATGTATTAAATTCATATTAAATGGATCAAATGCAAAATTTAAATTCGACAAACCATCACTGCTCAATTGATCAGGTCATAATTTAAGCTTGCTTATTACGAATTTTATAAACATGATGAAAATATTGTAGTATTTTCTAAGCAATGAGTAAAAATTGATGCGATTTCAGAAGGCCTAGAATATAGTTGACTATTATAAAGTTCTTTTTTTTCAGGCGTTTACTCTAAATAGACTTTTTGCAGCTTGCTTTTTTTATTTTTTTAATCGCTTAACTAAAGATAGTAAAAATTCTATTCGTCGCAAGGTGCTAAATCATTCTAATTACTAGCTTTAACTATCAGTCATTATCGATATCGTCATCGTTAAGGCCTAATTCCTTGATGAGGTTTTCTCGCTGAGAAGTATCGGTCAAAGTCTCCTCTATGGCCTTGCGGAAAGCGGGCAGGTTGCCCAAGGGGCCTTTGAGCGAGACCAGGGCCTCTCGCAATTCCAAGAGCTTATTTAGCTCAGGTACCTGACGAGCCACACCCTCAGGGGAAAAATCCTTAAGGTTGTTAAAAGACAAAGCGATCGGCAATTCATTGGCCCCCTCGTCGTCGGTCAGGTGATTGGGGACATTGATGATAAGCTTCAAATTTTGCTTGGCAATAACATCCTCGAAGTTGTTCTTGTTGATGTTAATGGGTTTGCGGTCAATCAGTCGGCGGGGATCGTGGCTGTGAAGAAAGTCACCCAAGACCATTACCTTTAACGGTAGCTCAATCTCCTCTAGAGCTCCCCCGGTCGAAGGCTTAAAGGTGACGTTAATACGCTCTTTTGGCGCAATTGAAGATTCCTTGACCATGGATTTTTCCTCCGTTGAGTATTAAAGAAAAAATAGAGCGAAATAGCTAGATTTGATTTAAAAAATATTTAAAGCGGTTTTCATATTAAACCAA
>JAITJB010000156.1 GCA_031279155.1 Deltaproteobacteria bacterium
TTCGGAAACGGGAACTTTGTTTTTGACCAAATCCTCAATGTAGTAATAGGCGTCCCTGTGGCCGATGGCTTCCAAATGGTGTTTCAGCGGCTTTCCCCCGACCGTGACGCCCTCTTTCAATACGAGCGCGGTTTCTTCAAGTGTAAGCGTGCTGCCCTCTATGGCGTTTGAGTTGTAGGTGTAGTCTATCATAAAATCCTCGGACAGCCGCCTGACGCTTTCGGGGGACAGCGGCCCGGCGCTTAGCAGCTTGCCGTAAAGATAATCAAGTTCCTCAAACATGGCCGTCCGTCCTCTCCGGGCGCGCAACTTCCTCAATGTACTTCACCACCCGCATCGTCGCCGTTCTCGCCATGTCGCGGCGGTAGACGGACGCGGTTTGAAATTTCGCGGCGTTTACGCTTTTGGGGAGGTTTTTTTGTTTCCACGCGGCGTATCCGAACGGTTCAAGGATCGTCTTGACCATCAGGCCCACCGCCTGCTTCGTGAAGTTGTCGTCAAGCGTGTTTTTGTATGTCTTGGAAATATCCATGAAAAAATGCTCGACGTTCACGGCGGCCGGCGCGAGGGCGGGCTTTCCCGCTTCGCTCATGTCTATCATCTGTATGATGACAAAATCCTGCGAGAGAAAATCAAAGACGTTTCGCATAACCCCGTCGCTTTCAAACTTTTTGCAGTTCGGGTTTTGCCTGATGAAATCGGCGAATGTGGCCCGCATAACGCCGCCCCCTTTCAGCAACAATTTAGGACACACCTATTATGCAATATCCAATAACAAATGTCAATATGGAATTTCAAATTGGATTTGCTGATTGACAAAATCCTTGTTCACGGCGAAAAAGACATTGAAATCGTTTGGAATGGCAGATATGACGTATAGAATGACGGCAGGGGGCAAACTCCCCCCTGCCTGCACATTTTACGGTTTTCCCGTCGCGTATGCTTTCCGCTCCCAATTTCATCGGTTTAGTTGAGTGCCTTTGGGCTGATACAGACTGACCTGTGCAATAATTTCAAGTTATTGCACAGGTCAATTTATATCTCAATCTACGCCCATAAAAAACAGCGAAATTCCGCGTAAAAAAGGCGCAAAAAAAAGTTGCCACCTACTTGACACATTCGTAATACTCGTAAAACTCTTTGGTGTTTTCCGAGGCGGAGTCATCTATCTGTGCGGGAATGGCGGAAGTGTCGCGCCTGGGCGCGCCGATAAACTCGACAGTGCGCTGCTTGCCGACTTCATCAAGGGTCTTCATGCGCTGTTCATAGGTGATGCCATCGCCAAGGCCCTGACGGCGGGCCCGCCCCATATCGTACATGCTGACTGTCGCGAGAGCCTTTATCCGATGGTCAATTTGCGTGGCGCTCACCGAATAACCACCGCTGCCGCACACCCCGATGACGCCAATACGCTCCGCATCGACAAGACGATGGTTACTGAGGTAATCCACCGCTGCGCTGAAATCCTCGACCCGTATCTCCGGTGATTCTATATACCGGGGTTCGCCGCCGCTTTCACCGTGGAACGAAGCGTCATAGGCCAGGGTGATGAAGCCTTGTTCCGCCATCTTCATCGCATACAGACCGGATGTCTGCGCCTTCGAGCCGCCAAAGGGGTGACCGATGACGAGGGCGGCATGCTTCTTGCCCTTGAAAATATTCTTCGGCATGTACATGTCGGCGACAAAATGATGTTGAATCTGTTTTTGAACATGACTTTTTCAACCGTCACCTTGTCGCTTACCTCGAACGTCCTATCGGTGACCGACCTCTACCCGGCGGCGGCAAAACCGGCCATAAGAACGCAAACCATTACGCAAACCGAAACCAATCGTAATTCCAGATTGAACTCCTTTACTTTCAATTGAATTGTTCCCTTACTTCATGCCTTTTTCTTCAAGGAACTTCTCCATAAGGTCGGCGATTTCGACGCTGTTTAAATCGGAGAAAGGAAAATGCGTATTTCCATAGACGCCGATAGAAGGAAGATGCACGAGCGCGGCGTCGCCGCCTCTTTTGTTGATGGCCTCTACCCACAACCGCGCCATTAGGAGACGAACGCGCCAGTTGTCCTGGCCGGGGACGTCTGTCTGCTCCGGGATGTTGTCGCCGTAATAAACGACAATCGGAACGCGGGTCAGCTTCATGAAGTCGTCCAGCGGAACGGCGAAGCCTTCAAGCGTTCCGGTGAGGGAGGGCATGGGCGGCGGCAATTCGCCTTTAGGGAAAACAAAGCTGCTGCCCGGCTCATAGGCTACGATGGCGCGGACGTTGGCGCTCTTGATTGCGGCGAGCCAGCCGGGACCGCCGCCTTGAGAATGAGTAACGAGGACGCCGGGGCCGATTTTTTCAAACAACGCAGCCACCGCGTCGGAAACAACATCCTGGTCATATGGCCCGGTGTTGGGCGTGGACTGGCGGAAATACTGCTCGAGCGACGCCGCGTCTTTTGGGAACTGTACGCCGGGATAATAATCCGGCCAGTTTCCGATGCGGAAGAAACTGTAGAAGAGTTGATCGCTTGGCGCGGCGGAGATGGAACCGGGGATGGAGCTCAAACCGGCCTGACCGCGCCTTGGTTGATCAATTAGATAGACGCTGTAGCCACGGCGAAGGAAAATGTTCTGAAATCCTTCGCGTCCGTCCGGCGTCGTCTGCCATGTTCTTGACGATTGACCCGCGCCGTGCAGAAACGCGATAGGGAATTTCTTGGCATCGACCGGAATCTGGTAAAACACGGAAGCATGGTCGCCGTGCAGCGTCTGTCCGGCGCTGGCAAGGGTTTTGTAATCAAATGTCCCCGGATTGGCGACAACAGTGCCGCCCACGGCGAAAGCGCCTTGCTCCGCGATGGTGAGCGGCTGGTTTGTTTCCGCCGCCAGTACGCACGATACCGCTGTGATTGCCATGATGATAAGTCCCGCCAAAATCGTTTTCATGGATTTCTCCTCTTATTTCCGCGAGTCGATTATCAGTTGCAGTACTCCCAGGGCGTTGTCGGAGCGCTCTTTACCCAAGTACATAGCCATGCCGGCAAGAAGCGAACGCATCTGGTCATCGCTAACGCCGAGGTTAAGGCAAATGGTGATGTGCGAGCGCAGCTGGGCATTGGTTCCTCTTATGTTAAAAAGCGCGCCGACGACCGCGAGTTCACGGCTCAGGTAGTCGAGGTTGTCCCGCGCGAACAAATCGGCGAACAGGTGCTCTTTGAGGAACACTTCAATAACCGGATTGAAAACTTCGACACGGCTGGGAGACACCGGCCCGGTTGTTTTGCGAAGTTCCGCCAGAACATCGACGCCATATTGGTACTTGCCATTATCGAAAACCACGGGGCTGGCAACGTTACCCATTACGTCCTCGACGCCCTTGGATTGCCGCTCTTCCATAACGTCTATGAAGGCCAGGTTCGCATTCAGACTGCGCGGAAATCCGGTGTAGGCATACAGGTGGGCAAGGATCTCTTTCGTTTCGTTGACAGTCAGCCCGGCTTCCAATCCTTCGACCAAAACGCCCTTGAGCCGTTCGATGTCGCCGCTGGCGGTGAAGGCGGCAATCAGGGGAATCTTCGTCTGTTTGGCGGATAGTGTTTTCAATGGTTCTCCAATGGCGGCGACATAGTGCTCGTCGGTGACTGGCGCGCCCCAATCGGTGCTGCTCCCGACTTCGGGATTCTCCGACATCGAGATCGTCACAAACAAGGTGTCCGGGGGAGCGGCGTGGTAATGGTTTACCCCGGCGGGAATCCAGACAAAATCGCCCTCGCGGACTTCAATGGCAACTTGGCCTTCCTGCTGGAAAAATCCGCGTCCTTTCGTGACCAGAATGCTTTGACCGTTGATATGGGTATGCCAGTTGGTGCGGGCGGCGGGGTCGAAGGTCACATAGGCGCCGTAGAACTTGTTGCCGTCCTTGACCGGGAAGATCCAGTCGGTGCGGGCCGCGCCGGTGAAGTTCCGCGCCGCCGCCAGGCCAGACGGCCTCGAACCCGCTCTGATAATCTCTATGTGCTTGAATGCGCCGCCGGACTGCGTGGCGCTCAGGCCATATTCCGCATCCGTGACTTTTTTAAGCCAGTTGACGTTGTTTGATTCCCCTACAGTCAATAGAGTAGCGGCGGTATTGGGAGCCGCGCCAATCCAATTTTGGACGTTGGGCGGGAACCAAACGGAGTCGCCGGGAAGCGCTTCTTCGATTGGGCCGTCTATTTCCCCCACCAGCGCTTTGCCGGAGGTAACAAGTATCCACTGACCGGCGGGGTGGGTGTGCCAGGCGCTCCGCGCTCCCGGCTCGAAGGTCATAAATGATCCAACTGTACGCCCGGGCGCATCGGCCTTGAAGGGGTGGTCGATGCGAACGGAGAGCGTGAAGTGTTCAGGCGAGCCAATTGTCGAGGGTTGGCTGCCACGACGAACAACACGTATTGTCGCGTCCGCCGACGCGATAGCTTCAGTGTAGGCCATCAAAAGCGTCATTAGGAGTGCTAGTAGCGCATATTTCATAGTTTTCCTCTCAAAATAAACCTCCGGATGGAAGAGTCTCATGTATTTCCAATTAAATATCGCAAAGTCAGCGACTTTCACAGATGTGACACGAGCAAATCACAAATTTCGCCGCTGCTTTTCTGTAAGTCTAAACCTCAGGCGGCATAGCAACCAGACACGAAACTCCCAACTTCTTGCACAATCCTGTCAAGTTGCCGCTGTTTGTCAGTTTTATGGATTCCAAACGCATTAATGATTGTGTATACTAACGCCATCGCTCATTGACAATGGAGGAGACGCGATGCTTTCCCTTAAAGCCGCTAAAACGGAAATGAAACAACGCCTCATGGGCCGCATAGCTACGCCTGGTGCGCATACGACTGTTTTGCCCGATGTTATGCTCTACAGACGAAATGCTGTGGAAAAGCCGCGCAATTGCCTGTATAAGCCGATGATCGTCTATTTTGCGCAAGGGCGGAAGGCGGCGACGCAAGGGGAAGGTGAAGTTTTTTTCGATGAAAACGAATTGTTGATAGTTGCGATAGACTATCCGACGACAACTACGCTGCTTGAAGCCTCGGAGGCTAAACCGAGTCTGGCGGTAAGCGTTGACTTGGACATGAATTTGATTGGACAGTTGGCCCAGGCAACGCCGTATGCCACGTTGGCGGAAAACGAACGATCTGCCGCGCTCATGACGCAGCCAATAGATGCCGACATGCTGGATGCTTTTTTGCGGCTGATCACAGTGCTCGAACGCCCGGAAGAAGCGCCGGTACTTGGCCCGATGATTATCAAGGAAATCCATTTTCGCCTTCTTCGCGGCCCAAATGGGGAGTATTTGCGAAATCTCCATTCGTATGGGACGCAAAAAAACCATGTCGCGCTGGCGGTGAGTTGGTTGCGGACGAATTTCAAAAGCGCGTTTCGCGTGGAGGAGTTGGCGGAAAAGGTGCATATGTCGGCCTCGACGTTTCACCGCCATTTCAAGAAAATCACATCGCTTAGCCCCGTCCAGTTCCAGAAAAGACTGCGGCTCCATGAGGCGCAGCGCCTGATGCTGGCCGAGGACTTCGGCATCGCCGAAGTGTGCGACGCGGTTGGCTACGAAAACATCGCCCAATTCACCCGGGAGTACAAGCGCCTTTTCGGCGATCCACCGCGCAGGGATATGATGCGCTGGAAGCAGATGGAAGCGCCGCTTGGGGTTTCAGAGTGATGGATTTTAAGTAGTACCAGTTTATTTCATCAGCTCCATTATCAGTTGAAGAAGCTTATCCCGATGGAAATCCGGGCATGCTCATTGGCGGCTTTCTCGGCAAAAGCCAGATGACCCATGAGGAACTGGCCGACCGACTTGGAATCGCCAAGACTTAGGGTTTCCGAACTACAGAGAGGCTACGCTCCATCAGTGTCGCCATGGCCAGGCGCTTGGCCGGAGTCTTTAGCGTCACATAAAAAATGTTTTTGCAGACCCCCAAGTTACCGCGCGGCGTAGGCGCTCCTTAAAACCACATCCTTGGCAACGATGCTGCCCAAGCTGATAGCCGGGCCTGATTTCCCAAGGTCGGCTTATATTGAGGTTTTTCTGTAAAAGCTGGAGATTGGTCTAGCCTAAGTAAGCTGCGGCAAGCGGCGTCATGTAGCGGCTTGTTAGGTTCTGGATAATGATCTTAAACTTATGGAGTTATGATATGTCGGCCCACATAAAGATCCAACTAAAAATTATAATTTGATCTTTGCCATAGATTAAGCATGGAAAATCTGTAATTAAAATTATGTATGGGGGGATAAAAAATGGAGCTGAGGTATCTTTGATGGAGGGGGGATAGCGAGATTGGAAGATAAATACAGATATTTCTATTCTTTTTTGGTTACCTCCCAACCTCCCCTTTAGGCGGGAGATTGGGAGGCGGTAATGAGGGTTAATTTAGCGGGAAGGGATCGACATACTCAGGCACCCAAAGTGTGCAACGCTCAAATTTGTGGCACACAGTGTCGCCCTTTTTGGAGTCATCCCTTTTGGTATGAAGGGTCCAATCACGAAACTCATCGGTCTTCTCAAATTCCTCAGCGAACCTTATGACAGCTCCATAGGCGTGATCCGGGGAGTAGCCCTCTTCTCCCTTTAGGGGAACAAACTCGACGACTTCGCCTAAGGACTCGAAAAACTCCCTCGTCGGCGCAGGGCTGAGTTTCCCATCCGCAGCTAAGCCAACCGAGGGCTGCCCGATGAGGATTAAACAAAAAGCCAAGACAGAGGCTAAAACCAAAAAAACATTGAACTTAGAAGAGCTGGTAGACATTGTAAATCTCCTTTCCGAAACCGCCTTAAGCGGGTGGGGGCAAACTTTTAAGTTGCGTTAAAATTCGCCAAAACGCCAGGATCTGATCGGAAGCGCATTTGGCTTAAAAAAACTCCAAGAACTCCTTAAAATGGCCTGAGCCAAAAAATTTCAAATGCTGTCTCGGCCTCGAGTTTATATATAGCAAGATTAAGGCCAAGCTCTACCAATTATAAGTCACGAAAATTACAGCATTTTTTGTTTCAGGCCAAAAAATATATGCGCTGAATATTTTCAGAATCGCTGAATTATTTCAGTTGTCTAAAATATTTCATAGGTCATCCTCGTTTTAAAGCTAAAAAGCCGGGCCAAAATCATCTCAAAACAAGGCCTCTGTCTTTAGTCGTTTACCTTAGAACTCCTCATAGAAAAGAGCATTTTTCTCAAAAGTAGCGAGAATATATCGTTACCAGCTTAGGTTTCGCAGGAGCTATAGGAAAGCAATATTGGCGGCTAAAACTTGAGCCAAATGGACTGATTGCGGGATCGACCGATTTTTTTATCATAAAAAAACCAACACCCTAAGCACCCTCCAGCCGAGCAAAGATTTGCTTTGCTATTTTGTTCGAACTATAATATGAAAGGCTCTTATCCGCTCGCTTAATGCTCCAATCAATCGAGCTCCGCTTTTTTTTTGACCAGCCTCAAAGCTCCGATCCTCGATAATGGCCAGGAAAGCTCCTTTGTCTTCTCACTGGCTTTATAGACGCCCAAAGACTTACCCTCCTTTAGGCGTTAAGATAAGGTTTAAAATATGACCATTACCGCCTCTGACCTTTAAGCCAAACTCGAGCAACTAGTAGAAATCCAAAACAAGATAGTAGAACTTGACGAAATATTTAAACGCAGTTTAAAAGCCGCAGGCCTCACGGAGGACGATCTGAGAAAGTTTGACCGCAAAAGCCTACCCCCTCAAATCAAAAAGTAGGCGGCCAAAAAACCCGTCCCTTTCCAGGACACGTTAAGAAAGGCTGAGAAAATGCATTTGACCGATGCTCAGGTAGAGGCGCAACTTGCCGAAATCGGCCAACTCGTCAATAAGATAGCAATGCTTGACGACATCTTCGATCGCAACATGGAGACCTTGGGTCTCACCGAAGAGGATCTGAGAAAGCTTGAACTAAATGACATGCCTCCTGACATCAAAAAGATAGTTGACGAGACTAGGCTCGAGGCCAAAAAGGCTGGCGAACGAGTGGCCAGGGACTTAGGTTTTCAGGCTTCCACCAGTTCCAAGAGCCCCTCATCGCGCTGCCGCGCTGGCGCCATCAGGCTTTAACCTTATCTGGTTTTTTTGGCGCTAGGGCTCCATCGGCCCCTTTAAGTAGCTAATATTTTTTGGGTTTTGGTAAAGTCTTGAGTATGTAGGTTACCAAAACGCCCTCCCCAAGGCTCCCAAACCCCTAACCTCACGGTCCGCGCCAACCATTAGCCCGGGCCTGGCCAATAAATTTAAGGAGACGCCAATGGCCGTTGATAATGTATCCTTCACTCCTAGCGTGACCGCCGCCGAACTCACCGAAAGCCAATACTCTGACAAGATAAAAAACGTCACCTACCAGATGTATATGGCTTTCTTTGAAAAAGAACTGGGTCAGGAATTTAAGGCAAAAATGGATAACGCATTAGAGAGATTCTCTGTATGTCAAGCATACCGTAAAAACTGCAGAATGATCGCCGATCAAATTGCATTACCGAGGGATGTGGCTAAGGTCAAGACGGCCGAAAACAATAAGTTTGCAGAGGAATTGAGTAAATACTTCCCAGAAAACGGCCTCACCTTTAGTGGCGGTTCTGCGCCTACCCGTCGCGATTGGGACTCTAACTACAAAGAGCTAGATGGATTATTAAATTCACTCTACGCCGAACTCAATCAGATCAAGCGTGACGCTCTTGTTTTCATAGCCGAGTACGAGTCCTACATCAATGCCGCCAGCTCGTCCATCGAGGGCGCCTGACGGGACTAGGGCTTAAATAAGCCCGAAAGTATTTTGCGCACGCAAATATTTTGTTCCGGGAGCTTTAAGCCTTTAAGCCAAAGGGACAAATATCTTCGGCCAAATGGCGGGATTTTGCCCTCCCCTTTTCCGGAAAACTTGCGCCAAGCAATCAAGAAAAGATTTCAAAACCTCCAATATGGCCGTGATAGCCATGATAGCCTTGATAACCTTGATAACTGTGATAACCGTAATATCGATGTACCAACATACCAGCCGGTACAGTAGCCAAGAAATTTAAAATTCTAATCTAATATAAAGAAGAAAAAAGCCTGCCGTATCGGAGCATTCAACGATACGGCAGGCTTTTTTTGCGATGTTAAATGGCTTTAAGGGCCATGTCAGATTGTCGATTATCGAAGACCAACTTACTAGGCGAAAAGCTGGTAGGCTTTAGCGCGGTCGGTCTCTTAAGTACTCAGATGTTCTCCCCGGTGCGGATGCGCATGGCTTTAATGGTATCCTGGACGATAATGACCCCATCGCCTTCCTGGCCGGTCCTAGCCCCTTCGGTTAAGGCTTCGATGGCGGTATCGACCTTATCGTCGGGAACGCCCAATTCGATTCTGATCTTTTTAAGGAGGTTGACTTCCGTAAGGACGCCCCGGTAAGCCTCCGTGTAGCCTCTTTGGCGACCAGCCCCTAGGATGTTAGTTACAGACATCGAGTAAATCTGCTGAGAGTACAGCTTGAGTTTGACATCCTGGAGAACCTCAGGCCTGATAAACGCTATAATTAACTTCACTTTTATTGCCTCCTTTTTCTCAGCTATTGGAGAAGAACTGGAAGCCGCTGTAGGCCTCGGTGTTGTGTTCGGAGAGGTCTAAACCCTTGATCTCGTCCTTAGGATTGACCCGGACTCCGACAACAGACTTGATAATCGAAAAGACAATCAAACCCATGACAAAAGCCCAAATATCAATACTAAAAGCGCCGAGGGCTTGTATTCCAAGAAGCTTAGCCCCGCCGCCGTAAAAAAGTCCTACGACGTCAGAGGAACCGTAGAGTGGGGAGGCGAACAAGCCAACACTGATGGTACCAAAAAGACCGCAGACGCCGTGGACCGATACAGCTCCGACCGGGTCGTCTATCTTAAGCTTCTGGTCGATAAAGATAACTGAGAAGACGACCAATATGCCTGAGATTAGACCTATGGCAACTGCGCCAAAGGGGGTTACGTCATAGCAACCAGCGGTGATGCCCACCAAGCCAGCTAAGACGCCGTTAAAGCTCATGGAGGGATCTGGCTTACCAAACTTAACCCAACTGGCCAGCATGGCCCCTAAGAAACCTGTGCAGGCGGCAAGGTTAGTGTTGACAGCGATACAACCTATGGTCCCATCAGGAACGTTAGTTGAGCCGCAGTTAAAACCGAACCAAGCAAACCACAATATAAAGACGCCTAGGGCCGTGATGGATAAGTTATGACCAGGAAGGGCCCGGGCGTGACCGTCAACAGTATATTTTCCAAGCCTGGGACCGACGACGATGGCCCCGGCCATGGCCACGAAACCGCCCACCGAGTGGACCACGGTCGAGCCAGCAAAGTCAACGAAACCTAAATTGGCTAACCAGGCGCCAGAGTCGCTCTGGTAGAGTGAATTCCAAGCCCAATGACCACCTATGGGATAGATGATGGCCGAAATCAAAATGCTAGAGCAAAGGTAAGCGCTGAACTTAGTCCGGCCAGCTATAGCTCCGGAGACGATTGTTGCAGCGGTACCGCAAAAGACGCTTTGGAAGAACCAAAAGGTTAAGCTCCACTGGCCGTCAGGGGTACTACCATCAATGCCTGATAGCCCAAAGCCGCTGGTGCCGATAATGTGACCAGCTGAAGGCCCAAACATCAGGCCAAACCCTATGAACAAAAAGACCAAGCTTCCGATCATAAAGTCGGCGTAGTTTTTCATCAAAATGTTGGCGGCGTTTTTAGCCCTAGCCAGGCCACACTCGACCATGGCGAATCCCGGCTGCATGAACATGACCAGTACGCCGCCTAAAAGTGTCCACATAATGTTGGCGTCCAGCTGCGGGTAGGTCTCCCCATCGGCCCATGCTATAGCCGGGGTAAGGAGCAACAAACCCAACATGGGGACGGCCCTCTTAAGCAGTTTTGGGATTCTCAAGTTTCGCATCTTGACCTCCGGTTTTTAAAAGTTTCCACTCGATATGGTGAAAAAAAATATGTTCCTGTTGGGTCATTAGCTAAACTTGTGCCAGCTGCTCTAAAAACTCCTCTTAAGCTTGTCTTATGGCCGATTTTAGTTAGGGTCTAAGGCCGTAGGTAGACAAATAAGACTTTGATTTTTTTATGGAAAAAATTTATTTTTACCCTAGCCGCTAAACGATCAAAATTGCCAAGATGCGCTCTATTGATCCGCCATCATCCAACATTTTTCAGGCCAGAATTGTGCCAATGCGTACTTTTTTTTGACATTTTCGTAGCTTTAATCATAACTCCCTAAAGTCCAACGAAAAAACGAAGTTTACTTAAAAAGCGCACAAAAAAAGGCCGGGAACTTTAAGATCCCGGCCTGGGCGAGATTTCGCCCTACATTTAGGTCCAAAAATTTTATTCTGGGCCTACCAATTGGGCCTTATAGTTGGCCCACAGGGTCCAGAGGATCGCTTAAGCCGACCATGGGCCTAGCTATGATGAGAACACTTTACAAAGGCCTTAGCTAGTACTCGCCAGATCCCTAGCTAAATTGATTACTTAGGGCTCGCCAGAGCCCTAGCTAAAATGATTGTTTAGGGCTCGCCAGAGTAATACTTATACTATCTAACCCTGGCAAGCCAAATTACAGTTTAGTGACCGCCGCCGCCCGCTTTGGCCCAGTGGTTCTTACCGAGCTTACTGTAATGGGTGTGGAGCAGGTGGTGGGACTTTTCGCCCAAGGGCTTTCCGAGGAATTTATCGTAGAGCTCTTTGACCTCGGGGTTTTCGTGAGACTTACGCATGGACAGCTGTTTGTCGGCCTCATACAGGCCGTCTTTACGCTGCAGCTTAATGGCGTTATTGCCGTAAGGCTGACCACCGCCGCCTACGCAGCCGCCTGGGCAGCACATGATCTCGACAAATGTGGCGTCGCACTTGCCGTCGCGGATAGACTCCATGACCTGGCGAGCATTGGACAGGCCGTTGGCCACTAGGATTTTGACCTTGGTGCCCTTGAGATCGACTTCCACGGTCTTAATGCCTTGGTGACCACGGACAGAGTCAAAGTCCAGAGAGCCTAGGGTTTCACCGGTGACCACTTCGTAGACCGTACGCAGGGCCGCTTCCATGACGCCGCCGGAGGTGCCGAAGATGACAGCCGCGCCCGTGGAATCGCCCATAACCTTATCGAAGGGCGTCTCGGGGAGGTTGGCAAAATCAAGACCAGCCAGCTTAATCATGCGAGCTAACTCGCGGGTAGTTAAGACCACGTCCACGTCTTGGAAGCCGCTGGAGTTCATCTCTGGGCGCTGAGCCTCAAACTTCTTGGCTACGCAAGGCATAATAGAAACTGACGTGATGGTGGCCGGATCAATACCCGCTAGCTCAGCGTAGTAGGTCTTAGCCAGGGCCCCAAACATCTGTTGGGGGGATTTACAGGTAGATAGATGCTCAGTTAGCTCCGGGAAGAAGACCTCAGCGAAGTTGATCCAACCAGGAGAGCAGCTAGTTATCATCGGCAGCTTGCCGCCATTTTGGAGGCGGTGGAGAAGCTCGTTGCCCTCCTCAAGGATGGTCACGTCAGCCGAAAAGTCCGTGTCAAAGACTTTGGTGAAGCCGAGCCTCTTTAAGGCTGTGACCATCTTACCGGTAGTGATCGCGCCCTTGGGCAGACCAAACTCATCGCCTAAGGCCACCCTGACGGCAGGAGCGGTTTGGACGACCACGTGGCGGGCCGGATCATCGATAGCCGCCCAGACCTTGTCGGTCTGGTCGTTTTCGTAGAGAGCGCCAACCGGACAGACGGCGGTACACTGGCCGCAGTAGACGCAGGGACCTTCGATGAGTTCCTGGTCATAGGGCGTGGTGATCTCGTAGTTGAGGCTGCGGTAGGCCGTGTTGATAGCCCGGACCGACTGGACTTCCTGGCAGACTTCCACGCAGCGACCGCATTTGACGCACTTGGCCATATCGCGGACGATGGTGTTGGTGTCGATGTTGGGCTTAGAAGAGATATCGGCCTTCGGGAAGGTCAGATCCTTGATGCCAAACTGGATGGCCAGGGTCTGCAGCTCGCACTTTTGGTTGCGGATGCACGTCAGGCAATCCTGGGGGTGGTCAGCTAGGATCAATTCCACGATGGTCTTGCGGATGGCTTGGATTTTGGCGCTATTGGTGACGACCTTAACGCCTTCCCAGACATCGTTGGCGCAAGCGGCCTTAAGTTTTCCGCCGCCGTCGCACTCAACAACGCAGATGCGGCAGACAGCCCGCTTCTTAAGGTCTGGATGATCGCACAGGACCGGGATATGGATGCCCACCTTGCGGGCAGCCTCTAAGATCGTGGTGCCCTCGGGGACGGTAACCGGGATACCATCGATGGTCAGGTTCACGTTGACATTGGGATCAGGTTTGTGATGACTCATTTGGTGGTACCTCGTTCTCAGGCTGCGGCCACGGCAGGGGTTTTGTTGACATTGGCCTCAAACTCGTCCTTGAAGTGCTTCCAGGCGGTATTGAGGGCCACCGCAGCGCTCTGACCGAGACCGCAGAAAGAAGCGGCGGTCATGGTCGTAACTAGGCGGCGGAGGTTAGCCAGGTCGGCCGGCGTGGCCGCCCCCGGGACGGAGAGTTTCTCTAAGATAGCGTAGAGCTGCTTGTTGCCCTCGCGGCAGGGCACGCACTTGCCGCAAGACTCATGGATAAAGAACTCAGTGACGCCTTTGAGGTACTCGATGATCGAAACCGACTCGTCAAGGACGACAATGGCGCCCGAGCCCACGGTCAGACCAGCTTTACGGAGATCGGTATAGCTGTACGGGGTATCTAAGAGGGCCGGCGAGCCGATGGGGCCGCTCTGGCCGCCCAAGTGGAAGAACTTAAGGTTCTTGCCGCCCTTGACGCCGCCGCCTAACTCTGGGTCATAAATGGCGTCGCGCAGGGTGACTTTACCCAAGGGGATCTCGTAGACGCCAGGCTTAGCGGAGTGGGTCGAAAGGCAAATGAGCTTAGTGCCGCCGCTATCAGGGTGACCGACCTTAAGGAACTCATCGCCGCCCAACAGCACGATGGCCGGGACGCTAGCTAAAGACTCGACGTTATTGACCAGCGTGGGCTGGAGGAATAGACCGACCTCGGCGAGGTGGGGGGGCTTGATGCGGGGGCGACCGACTTTACCTTCGGTGGAGTTTAGAAGGGCTGAGTTCTCACCGCAGACGTAGGCGCCGGCGCCGCTGATAACATGGATATCAAAGTTAAAGCCCTTGCCTAAGATGTTGTCGCCTAGGTAGTTAGCCTTCTTGGCATTGTCAATAGCCGTGATGAGCTGCTTTTGGATCTTGCGATACTCGCCACGAACATAGATGTAGCCAGCCTTGGCCCCAAAGACGTAACCGGCGATGGTGATGCCTTCGATGAGTTTCAGAGGCAACTGGCCCAAGATGACCTTGTCTTTAAAAGTTCCAGGCTCGCCCTCGTCGGCGTTGCAGACGATGTACTTGGGGGTCTCGGGGATGTGGAGGAGGTGTTCCCACTTGCTGCCCGACGGATAGGCGGCGCCGCCGCGGCCCAGTAGCTTGGCTTTTTTGACTTCGCCGATAACTTGCTCGGCAGTCATGGTCACGGCCTTTTTAAGGCCCTCATAGCCCCCTATGCCGACATAATCTGATACGGAGATGGGATTGATTTTTCCCGCGCCTTCAGAGACCAGTGTCTTCAGTTTTGACATACCAGCGCCTCCCTCAAATTCGGCTGTCCTTCACGGTAGCTTTGGACCAGGGTTTTGACTTTGTCCAGCGTCAGGTTGCCAAAAACATCGTCGCCGATTTTGGCCACGGGCCCAACATCACAGGCCCCGACACAGCTGGTGCGAAAAAGGGTGAAGCGACCGTCGTCAGTCGTGCTGCCTACCTTAACGCCGAGAACGTCTTCAAACCAGTTAACGATCTGCTCAGCTTCCGTAAAGTGGCAGGGCGTGCTCTGGCAGATCTCAATAACGTGCTCACCACGGGGAGTAGTGCTAAACATGGCGTAAAAGGTCAAGATGTCGTAGATCTTGGATAGGGGTACACCCAAAACCTTCGATGAGAGCACAGACCATTTCTGCTCGACCACATTTTTACCTGACGCCTCCTGGATATCCAGGAGTATGGCAATGAGCTGTTGCGGATCATTGCCGTAATTCTCCATGATCTTCAATACTTGGCCTTCGGTCAGTTCCTGCATGATTTCCTCGCTTTGAAAAATAGAACTGATGACGCGCGAGAGTTAACCCGCTGGACCACGTCGAAAGTCCAGCTTCGTTTTTAGCCGCTCCTAACCCCAAGTTAAATGGAGCAACCAAAAAAACCCAAATCGCCTTGCCCTTCTCCTTTGGAGCTAGGGTATTTAAAGACCCTGTTTGAACTGTTCAAACCGGATCAAAAATACTAAGTCTAGATCTAAGCATTCTGACCGGTTTTTATAGCTAAGTTCGATGGCCTTAAATGCGCCAAAATATCCAGGGCTTTTTAGGCAAAATACCTAAAATTTCTAATATTTCAGCCGAGGGTTAATGGAACCATCAGTTAAGATTCACTGGCCTCGCCGGTCAGAAAGCGGGGCCTGTCTGTAAATTATCTGCCTTTGTTTGTAATTTACCACTTACCCGAGATTATGTCAATAAAATAATTTGACTTGATTTTGGGTGGCCTGGGCTGCGGTTAAATCAGTAAAGCCTTTATCTATCTAATCAAGAGCCTAAAGGCTTATGGCCACTGTGGCATTTTAGAAAAAAAACTTGAAATCCCAGGCATTTGGTCAAAGGTCAAATTTAACCCCAAGCATCTATATTTTACCACCGTCAAATATCTGAAAAATTCCCACTTAAGTTGGCCAACGGTCGGTCTAGCCAACTGATAAGTTTAATTTTACCACGTTTTTTAAGTGACTGAAATATGAAATACTTATGAGCTTGGGAAGTGGATAAAGTTAAGGTAGGATATGGATGAAATAGGCGTGGATATTGGATTTAAGCAGGTAGGCCCGTAGGCCTACGGCCAGGAGTGCTGGCCGCAGGCCTCAAAGGCTGTCAAGTGGAGGGAAGAGAGGCCAATCAGATGCTCTAAAGCTTAACCGCTGCTTATAGCTATCAACAGTTGGCAAGGCGGCTGAGATGGGGCTAACAGTTAAAAAAGCCTATCCCCTAATTGGTCCCAAAACCCTCCCGGGATTGGTTAGGGGCGAGGAACTCATTTTTTGGCAATCCTACGACGCAAAACCCCCGAACACTTGAAGGTAACTACCTGCCTACTACTAAGGCTCATCGGCTCACCGGTTTGAGGGTTACGGCCCTGGCGGGCCTTCTTTTTTCTGATCGAGAACTTACCAAACCCACTTATGAGCACGGACTGCTCTTCGGACAAGTACTGTTTTATAATAGTGATGACGTTTTCAACGTGTTTTCGGGCATCTAAAGGTGCTATCTCCATCTCGTCGATGACCCGGTTGATGATTTTCTCTTTGGTAACGGTCATTGATCTTATCCTAAAATCGATCCGACGCCGGAAAGCCAGAAATCCGGACATCGGACTTGGGAAAAACAATTAAAACGCCGCGTCAGGCCTCAGTACCAGAAAGCCCCCGTCAACCACAAAGGCCTGGCCAGGACCTAAGGCCGCGACCAGACCGGCTGTTGAGTCAAAACCCAATTTCGACAAGGCGCTGATGATTGGGAGCTATACTGGCCCATTAACTTAGAATGTCGAACATAATAGAGCAGACCTACGGTATAGGGCAGACCTACGATATCGACCCGCTGGAACCCAAAGACCAGCCTTACAAATATAGTACCATAAAAACAAAGAAAAATTAACCCTACTGTCGTAAAAAATGCTATGTCTTCATCGCCCTCTTTAGGGAGTCATCAAAGAGTTTTTAAATATTTATTTGTTTGGTCTTTAGACCAGAAGTCTTCTTCAAAAGCAACATATACCTCATAACCATCTGACTCAACTAAACTTAGTAAATTATAGAAATTTAATGTATGATATATCTTTACGATACCGAAATTCTTAGATTAACGGCGGGCCTGGCTTGCAAGAAGTTTGCAAGAGGTTAGCAAGATGATTGCAACAGGCTTTAATGAAGCTTGGCTCGTTTTCCATGGTCGTGCCAGCTTTTAGCCGCTAATTGACAGCAGGGTTTTTTAGCAAATTCACTTGAAAGAAAGAAATATCAACGGGGCCCTTGGGGACCCCGTCAGACAATTAGGTTATTTTGCGCCTTAAACGATAGCCGGCTTGGCCTTGCTGCGGCAGCCGCTCTTTTTGGGCGGGCTTATGGAAGCTACGGCCTTAATGCTGTCTTTGGCCGGCTTCTTAGCCGGTGCGGGCTTTTCGGCGGCCTTAACTGGCTCCTTCTTGGGGGCCGGTTTGGGGGCAGCTTTGGGGGCAGCTTTGGCCGGAGCCTTTTCAGGAGCTTTGGCGACCTTCTTTGGTTCAGCCTTCTTGGACTCAACCTTTTTGGGTTCGGGCTTCTTGGGCTCGGCCTTTTTGGCCGCAGCCTTCATTTCAGCCTTTTTGGGCTCGGCCTTCTTGGCTTCCAACTTCTTGACTTCCAACTTCTTGGGTTCAGCCTTCTTTGGTTCGGCCTTTTTGGGTTCAGCCTTCTTGGGTTCAGCCTTTTTGGCCGGCGCGGCCTTGGGGGCTTCTTTCTTGGCCGCAGCCTTTACCGGGGGCTTGACGGCCTTTTCGGGCTTAACCGAAGCTTTGGGCTTTTCTTCGGCCTTGGGCTTGATGGGCTTATCAGATGATTTGGCCTTGGCCGGTTTTACGGGCTTCTCAGCGGGCTTGGCCTTGGCGGACTTGGGGTCGGTAGCCATACACTCCTCCTAAAATAGGTAAAAATTGATCATCAAGAGATACTTATCAATAATAAACACTTTAATGCGGAGTTTTACAAATTACTCACACATTTTCATAGACAAAATCTTCATGATATATATTCATCATAATTTACTAGGCAATTAATATCCCAATAGTTGGTTATACAATTTGTTTGTTAAATTGGAATGATAATCACGCTAATAAAAAATGAGCTTGCATAATTGTTAAAGCTTTTTGTAAACTCTAACAATTATTAATAAACCAGAAAACCTTGTCTCTAATAATCTTGATTTACTATCTACTTTAGGTTAATTTTATTGTTTTCCGGCCTTTAATGCTTACAGGCTAATTCCAGACCAAAATTGAACCATTTGGTCTGCTTAAGCCCTTCTAGGGGGCTTTGACCCCAGTCGAACCCTAAGAATCGGGTCAAAAAGCTAAACACTGGTAGCGAGTAAAATTACCCAACCCGACGAAAATATTTTTATCACAACAAACTAAAAAAGGCAAATATTTTTTTACATCTTGGATAGTCTAGCCAGAGTTGCCAGAAAAAGCGACGAGCTATGAAAAACTCTACGGTCAAAGGTCAGGCCCTTACGTGATTTGCTTTGCAAGCAATTGAATATCGGCAAAGTTTTGTCAATTCCAAATCCCTTGCCCACCCTTCCTCATAAATTTGGCAATCAATGAGATAGCCGTCAGACCCAGGGTGTTTGCCACCCTAACAAAAAAAATTTTTTGTTAGTTTCTTCTTTTTTCTCAACAACATTATTCTCACTGGTCATGTACTTGTCCTTAGTTAGACTAACGCTGGCCACTCCAAAGTTTCTCAAATCCCAAATCCGCTGTAAATGCCTGATAGCTTCAAAATATCGAACAAAAAATAATGCCCGTAATGCAACTTCTGCTACTTTTATATACTTATCGATTAATATACCCATTTGGCCATTGACCTGGTCAGACCACCAAAAATCGACAAAAAAATCGACGTCACCAGCTGGCTAAACTGATTTAGTCTTAAATTAAACTATTTGTTCAATGCTTCTTTTGGTGTACAATATTTCGGGCGCCAAATTAGCCCGGCCCCAACATAACCCAAGGAGCGCTTGATTCTCACCTCCACCGGACATATAAAGACCCCACTTTCTGTAGAATTGGTTAAGGCCATGCTCAAGTTTTTGGCTTCTTTTCATTTTATGGGTCTAAAAACCGCCTGGCTGATGATATTGGCCATAACTTTTTTGGGCGGCTGCGGGAAAATAATCCCCGATATCCCTGAAATCATGATCACTTCTCAAAGGGCTGAGGAAGCTGAAAAACTCTTAAATAGCGACCCCCAAGGCCCGATCCCCAAACCCTCTATTCCCCAAGCCGATCTCATAGCCGCCCCGACTGAGCCTCCCATAAAAGCCGAAAAAATTACCTACGGCCTCCAGATTATCGCCCCTGATACCCCAGCCTCTCTCAAAGAGGAATTCCTCAAAGTAAACGATCTAAGTACCATGGCCGACCGCCCGCTCAATTCGCCTTTAACCTTAACTAGGCGCATGCACTCAGCCGTTGAGCAAGGGCGCGACTTACTAAAGAGCCTAGGCTATTTTGAGGGCCAGGCCAAAGGCCAGATTGAGCAAAAGGGTGAGGGCTATGAAATTACCATCGAGCTCATGCCCGGCCCGCTCTACCGCCTAGATCCTGGTAAGGTTTACGTCGTATTAGAAGATACACCTGAGACCGTATTTCCCAGAGATCCAAATGCTCCAAATGCTCCAAACGCCCCCCATACCATTGCCCCTGAGCCCCTCAGCTGCCCAGTTGACCCCTGCCCGGCCAATACTCTTACCCAAGCAGGATTAATCCCCGGGGCCCCGGCCAAGGCCGATGACGTCTTAGCTTCAGTAGATAGGCTGGCAGAAATTTGGCAAAACGGCGGCTACCCCAAGGCCAAGGTCACCTCCTCTCACTATTCTATTGATACTTCTGAGCGGACTTTATTGGCCGAAATCACCTTGTGGCCCGGCCCCTACGCCACCATGGGCCCGGTTGAGCAGCAAAACGCAGCTGGCGATATTAAAGATAAATTTTTAAACGCCTACCTCAACTGGCAGCCAGGCCAGAGTTGGGACCAATCCCTAAGCGACCGCTACCGGGAAAACCTTATGCAGACGGGGTTATTTAAGTCGGTGGAGATCGCCCCCTCACTTTTGGGCACAGCTAACGACCCGGTGCTCATTACCCTTGAGGCCGCGCCTAGGCGCACGGTTAGCGGCTCGATAAATTTTGACTCCGATTTTGGCCCTGGCATCGATGTCTCTTGGGAGCACCGCAGCTTTACTGGCCGAGGCGATCGGCTGCGCATCGTCGCCCCCATCTGGCGAGATCTGATGCAGCTCGGGGCCAGTTACCAGCAGCCCTTTTTTCTAAGTCGGCGCCAAAAATTACTCCTAGACCTTTCCGTTTTAAAGGAAAAAACTGATTCCTACAGATTAAACTCGATCTCGGCGGCTAGCGGTCTTGAGAGATTATTTACCAGAAAAATAAAGGTCGTCTTCGGGGCCAGCTTAGAGAAAGGATCCTTAGAAGAAGAATTGGCTCCCAGGCGCGAATACATGGTGGCCGGCTTTCCGGTTACCTTTGAGTGGAGCGACGCCGATAGCATTCTCGACGCCCACAAGGGCCTTAGGATATCGTTGCTTTTAAGCCCTTATTTTGGTCACTATCGAAGCGATTTCGAGGTTTTAAAATACCGCTTAGACGCTAACTTCTACCATCCCCTAATGGGCCCGGATACCTTAATCCTAGCCTTAAGAGGGGTAGTGGGGGCCATTTCCGGGACTGGTCCGCAGGGACTTCCGGCTTCGCTTAGATTTTATGGCGGCGGCGGTAAATCGGTCCGAGGCTACGAGTACCAATCCATTGGCCCCAAAAACCTCCGTGGTCGCCCCATAGGCGGGGCCGCCACCAACGAAGTTGGCTTGGAATTAAGGTACCGCTGGTCAGAGACCATGGGCGTAACGGCCTTCATCGATGGCGGCATGGTCTACAATAATTTAGATGTATCTAAACTCGGTCAAGATCTACTTTGGGGCGGCGGCTTAGGCTTTAGGTATTACAGCCCCATTGGGCCTTTCCGGCTAGATCTGGCTACGCCTTTAACCCCTAGGCCCGGTGACGATCCCATTCAAATCTACCTGAGCTTGGGCCAGAGTTTCTGAGTGTCAACTCCCCCCAAACCTTAGGTTTGGGGCTTATCTTTTTGGATAACTTATAGTCACCAGGCGAGGGTTTTCCTTGGGAGTCTCGATAAGCAAACTAGATCCGGTTAAGCCGCTTAAAGTTAAGAGCAAGCTAAAAAAGCTTAAGCGTTTTTTTATCTTTTTCTTTCTAGCTCTAATCTTAATTTTAAGCGCTTCTATAGCCTTCATTAGAACCGATAGGGGCTTAAACTTTGTAGCCTCCAAGGGGGCTTCATTTCTTAGTTCCATGGGCCTCAAAGCTACGTGGGATAAGATCGAAGGCCCCTTTCCCCAAAAAATAGTTTTAAGCGGCTTAAGGCTTACTGATAATTTAGGGGAGTTTTTAACGGCAAAGCAAATTCACTTAGAAGCGTCGCCTTGGAAGTTACTATCTAGGGAAATCAAGATAGATATCCTTGAAATTTCCGGTCTAGATTTTAAACGCCGCCCCATAGTCCCGCCCCCCAAGCCTAGCTCAAGCTCCCCGGCGCCTAAGATCTTTTTAAACGCCAAAGTTATCGTTACCGATAGCCGCTTATCGCCAGCTGTGATCTTGCCTCCTGGACTTAATTCTTCCCAAGATGATATTCCTATTGATTCGGCGAATAACCTATTTAGCCCAAATTCAGACATTACTCTCGATACCTACCCCCCCGAACAAGGCCGCTTAAGCCTTAGAGCCGATCTAAAATTTGAAAGAGGCGTTTTAGACTTTGATTTTGACTTTAGTTGGGATGATAGCCCCGCACTCACCCAAGGAGCCTCCAACAACGGCCTCTACGGGCTTTACGGCCAGGGTAAACTTTTACAAAGATACCCCGCTAACCCCGATACCTTGGATTTTAAGGTCGTAGCCCACAACGGGCCTGGCGGCACCTTAAGCTTACTAATGGGTCAGCCTGATTTACCGGCCTGGACCTTGTCACTTTCCGGTAGCGGCCCGGTTAGTAGCTGGAGCGGGAACGCATCGATGGGACTTGACCTAGAGCAAACGGGTTTGGCTGAGGCCAGCTTAAATCTTAGCCTTCCCAATGGTTCGGTCTTAAAGGATTTAGTTGAAGACCCTCAACTTAAATTGTCCCTAGAAGCCCAAGGCGGACCTCAGGCTCCATTACCTGAGGCTTTGATCGCCCGCTTAGGTCAAGGCTTAGCCCTTAACGCCAACCTCAATCTTAAAGAGGACTCTCTTTATGGCTTTTTAACCGTCCTCTTCCCCAAGGCTCAGCTGTCGGTCAATTCTTTTAAAGCTACCAACTTAAAAAATAATGTGAACTTAATGGCCGCCGGCGTCATAGCCTTTGATCCGGCTATAACATTACCCGCCGAAAGTAGCCAAAACTCTGAGGCCAATCAATCAGAAAACCCGTTGGACTCATTTTTAGCCAGCGCCTTTGACCTAGCCTTGGAAAGGCGTGATGATCAATTTTTAATCGAGTCCTTTAACTTAGTAAGCCAGGGCTTTAGCTTAAAATCGTCTGGGCTTTTTAAGCCCGTAAGTCTTGATAGCCAAGCTAGCCAAGTCAGCCAAGTCAGTCAAGATAGTCAAGCTGGCCAAGTCAGCCAAGCTAGCGACGCAAGCGATTTAAGCCAAGCTCTAAGCCAAATCGAAGCTAAAATCGAGCTTCAAACCGCCCAAGATTCCCCTTGGCAAAAACTCTTTGAACTAGTTTTAAATGGCCCAACTCTAGGCGATAGCAGCCTTAGCGCTTCTCTTAGTTGGCCAAAAAATGATCATCTCGATTTATCAGCCCATTTTACGGCCCAAAATTTAGGGACTCTCGTTTCTGGCTGGCAGGGCCAAATCGAGGCCGATATCGCAGCTAAGGGCCCCATCGATAATCTCACCTCCGAGATCGATCTGCTAAGCCCGGCCTTGGTCGGGCCTTTTGGTCAAGAGTTTGTCGATTTAACCTGCGATCTGCGCCTTTTAGTTTCAAACCTCCCCGATCCCCCCAAGGCCCTCGGAACTCTCTCAGCGGCCATAAAGGAGAAAGCCGGAAGCCCCTTTGAGGCTAAGGCTTCCTTAGAAGTCGCTCCTGGCCCGCCCTTTAAGGCCAAGGTAAGCGATCTTAAGCTCCAAGCCGATAGCGGTAAACGCTTAGATCTCGAAAGCCCAAGTTTGAGCTTAAGTCTTGGCGCGCCCTTTGATATCGAGGGCACAGTAAATCTAACCATCAATGACTGGAAGACCATATCGGAGTTTACTGGTCTCCCTATTACCGGCGCCCCGGCTCACCTTGAGGCCAGCTTTCTGCGCGACCCAAAAAATAATCTATCTACCGCTACGGCCAAAGTGGAAATGCCGGATTTTAAATTTCAAAACATAAGCTTAAGCGACCTTAAACTTAATATGCTGGCCGAAGGCTTGACCGATAACCCTAACCTAGACTTAAATATGACCTTGGGCCCGGGCCGCTTTAGCGATATTAGCTTTAGCCAAGGTAACCTTAAGGCCCAGGCCAAAGATAGCCAGGGAAGTTTTAGTCTAGATCTCAAATCAACCGACGCTTATGAATTAGCTCACGCCTCAGGTGAAATCGACCTGGCAGATAAAATCATTAACCTTGTTACGTTAAGAGCCGACCTACCAGAACTACCGGATAAAATCGCCTTAAGTAAACCAGCTAAAATATCTCTAGATCCTCTGGCCATAGACGACTTGCACCTTATCTACGGCCAGAAGGCTACAATTTCTGGAAGCTTTAATAGGCAAA